>JBAYMI010000132.1:0-6351 GCA_041663625.1 Methanoregula sp. | reverse complement strand
TGCCGACAATGATCCCGTGACCAAGTTCCACCGGCAGGTCCACCGCCCGTGGGGCTCCTACACGATCCTGGAGGAAGGGAAGAACTACAAGATCAAGCGGGTGACGGTCAAGCCCGGCGCGAGACTCTCCCTCCAGCTCCACCACCACCGGAGCGAGCACTGGGTTGTGGTCCAGGGCACCGCGGAGGTCGAGCTGGATGGCGAGAAGCAGCTCCTGCGGAAAGGCGAGAGCACGTACGTCCATAGCGGGACCGTGCACCGGTTGAAGAACCCCGGTCTCCTCCCGCTGGAGGTTATCGAGGTGCAGCTCGGGGATTATCTCGAAGAGGACGATATTGTCCGGTTCGATGACGAGTACGGCCGGAAGTAATCCGGCCTGACCCCTCACCGATCGCGTTTTTGATCCTTGTGTTTCTGGAAACTCCGCTGCGGAAACGGTGACCCGCTCCCGACAAGAGACCGTGGCCCTCCGATGAGATCCCGACGGCCCGCTGCTTCCAGCCCTTCGATGACGAGCGGGCGGTTCCGCGGTTCGCGGTACTGCAGGAGGGCACGCTGGACCAGTTTCTCACGCCCTTTTGCAACATGCACCGGTTCGAGGGTGAACGGGTCAAGGCCGGTATAGTACATGCAGGTCGAGATACTCATGGGCGTTGGCGTGAAGTCCTGCACCTGTTCGGTGTAGAGGTTGTTGTCCCGGATATATTCCGCGAGCAGGACCATGTCGCGGATCGTGCAGCCCGGGTGGCCGGACATGAAATAGGGCAGGATATACTGTTTTTTTTGTTTATCCTGCTGCAGGGAGGCGAAGGCTTCGCGGAACCGGTCGAAGACTTCCTGCGACGGCTTGTGCATGATGGCAGTCACATTCTCTGCCACGTGCTCGGGGGCTACTTTCAAGTGGCCGGAGACATGGTGATCGCAGATCATGCCCAGGTACCCGCTCTGGTCTGCCATCACGAGGTCATACCGGATGCCGGACCCGATGAAGACTCTCCGCACACCGGGGATCTGCCGAAGGGAGGTCAGGAGCTCGCACTGTGACTGGTGGCTGGTATGCAGTGTCCTGCACGCAGGGCTGCACTGCTTGTCCCGGCAGGCCCCGTTCTTCTCCCAGAGATCGCAGGAGAGCCCGTACATGTTCGCGGTTGGGCCTCCCACGTCCTGCACGATGCCCTTGAAACCCGGCATCTTCGTAAGGTGTGTCACTTCCCGGACCAGGGACGCGGTGCTCCGGCCCTGGATGATCCGGCCCTGGTGATGGGTGAGGGCACAGAACGAGCAGCCGCCAAAACAGCCGCGATGGCTGGTGACCGAGAACCGGACCGGTTCAAGGGCCGGGACCGGTTGCCGGTAGGACGGGTGGGCCTCCCGGGAGAACGGCAGCTCGTAGATGTGATCGAGCTCCTGGGTAGAGAGCGGCCGGGCCGGCGGGTTCTGGAGGACGACGGTCTTCGGGTGCGGCTGCGCAACAATGTTCCCGCGGACCGGGTCCTGCTCGCGATAATGGAGGGCGAACGCCCGGGCATACGCGGCTTTGTCCGAAGAGACTTCCGTAAAGCTGGGGATTTCAACTATCCCTTCCGGCCGGGCGGAACGCCATTCATCGATCTCCACCGTGTATGCAGTACCGGCGATATCCCGCAGGGAAGATGCGGGTTCACCCGCATGGAGCCGCCGGGCGATCTCCACCATCTGCCGCTCGGCCATCCCGAATGCAAGGAGATCGGCGGGGGCATCTGCAAGGATGGCCTGGCGCACGCGGTCCTGCCAGTAATCATAGTGGGCGAACCGCCGAAGGCTCGCCTCGATGCCCCCAAGGATAACAGGTGTTCCGGGGAAGAGCTGCCGGACCTTGTTGGCGTACACGATCACGGCCCGGTCCGGCCTCTTCAGGATGCCCCCGGGGGAGTAGACATCATCGCTCCGCCGCTTCAGGTTAGGAGTGAAGTGGTTCACCATCGAATCGACATTGCCCGAGGAGATGCCAAAGAAGAGCCGGGGAGCCCCGAGACGGGTAAAATCCGTAGCGGATTTCCAGTCCGGCTGGGCAATGATACCAACCGAGAAGCCGGCATCCCAGAGGACCCGGCCGATGAGCGCGGTCCCGAACGACGGATGGTCGACATAGGCATCCCCGGTGATGAGAATGATGTCGAACTGGTCGATGCCAAACCGCTTTCCCTCTTCAGGAGACAGGGGAAGGAACCGGGGCTGCGGGATCATGGAACGGGTGGTGACCGGCATTACGCGGGCGGCCGCCGGGTCAGGTCGCGGATGATGTCGGCAAGGCCGCCCGGGAGCTCGCTCTTCGGTTCGCTCTTGTCGGCTTTCTTCTCAGGAGATGCTGCCGGCTTCTCCTCCCTGATCTTAATCTCAGGCCTAGCCTTTGCGGGCTCGTCGCGGCCTCCGAAAACCGGGAGTTCAATCTGGGTCTTCTCATCGAACTCCCGCCGGACCGAGAGGCCGGAGATCTCGTAGATGACCGCTTCGACAATGAGATAGGTGATCGCCGACTCCCGCAGGCAGCCGGTCAGGGCATGGCCGGCCCGGCCAACCGAGGCGTGGTAATGGATGCGGGGACCTTCTTCCCCGGGAAAGATGGTACCGACCCCGAAAACCTCCCACCCTCCTTCAAAATAGACAAAGTGAGGATCCGGGGGAAAGACCGGCTCTTCCGGCCCGGTCGCCATCTTCCCATCAAGCAGGGCACCAAGGAAGACCACGGAACCGGCATGGATCCCTTTATCGGTGATGAACCGCAGGAGAGTGGCGATCAGGTCCTCCCCGTTGTCGATCCGTACGACAAAGATCCTGCCGATCTGGCCTTCCGAATACTGCATATTCAGGTTCCCTTCTGCTATTCATATGGTTTGTGCGGGTTTAAATCTTATATGGCGATAAAAAGGAGGCATACGGCATTCTCTGCCTCCCTGCGGGGAGACGGGGCCTTATCGTCCCCCGGCACCGCCGCCACCAAATCCCCCGCCCCCGCCAAAACCGCCACCCATGCTCCCGCCACCGGAACTGCGCTGGCTCGGGGGCGAGAAGGTCATGAGCGGGACGAAAGCATAGTTCATCCCCACGATGCCCATAGGCACACCGGTCTCAGGTATGCTGATGTTTAAGGATTTCATCGCGGCCTCGACCTTCTCCCCGACCCCGAGAGCGGTGCCGTACACCAGCCACTCTCCCCACATCGGGAGATCCGCGGGTGCATATTTCTGGATCATCGCCATGTTGGAGAGGAAGTTGGCAAATGCATCCCACTCGAGCTTTTCGCGGTAATGATCGTCTTTCCAGTGCCCGAAGAGCGTTGACGGCGCAGCAAACGCAATCGCCACCTGCACAACAACCACGATCCAGAGCAGGAGGGCGGGGAAAAGGATTGACGACTGCATGGGTGACACAACGAGAATGATGAGGGTGATCGCCATCAGGAGAATCGCCGGGAAGAAGAGGATCATGAGGTGGCTCCTGCCATCGACAATGTACTGGGAGGAGAGGGTTGTGTCAACCCGGCTGGTGACATCGGTGAGCGACTTCTGGTACTTTATCGCAGTCTCTTCGGCGCTGTGCAGGGTCTCTGCCCTCTTGGTCAGGGCCTCGATTTTGCCCGTATCCACCACACCATTTTCGGCCAGTACGCCAAGGAAGGCAATGACCCGCTGCTCGTAGGCGTCGGTGCCCTCCGTGGACAGGATGCGGATCTGGATATTTTTACCCTCCCCCGTCTCGGTGATGACAATGTTCTTTCGCCGGTGGAGGTCGAGCAGGGTTGCATAATACCCGTCCTCGTCAAAGTCCAGTGCATCTTTCGTGAAGAGGAGGTTCACCTGCCAGGGCTTGAGCTTCGGTGACGGGATCGTGCTCAGGTACGCCGGCACGGTGAATTCCTTCTCCCTGCCATACCTCCGATAGAAAACGATGAGGAGCAGGGGAGTGAGGATGACCGCGATCATCCCGAGGATCTTCAGGAGATACGCGATATAGTAGGGGACATTGTACCAGAACGCGGCCGAGGCGGCACTCTCGCGTACATTCTCTCTCTCGCTCCGGAATCCCGGGAACTGGCTGAAGGCTTCCGGTGTTCCCAGCATCTCGACTGCGAGGATCTCATCGGCAGCAAGACTGCCGGTGATGACATAACTGTCGCCCACTTTCTGGGTCTGCATCAGGGGCGGGTACACGTACACCTGATCGATGCCATTGGCGGGGATCGTGACCTTCACGCTGCGGTATGATATGTGTGTTGAGCCTGCCAGCTTCAGGTTCAGGTGAGTTGTTGTTGCATCGTATTCGAGGGGAGGGTTGATGACGTACGTGTACCGGGTGGAGTAATCCCCCGCATCGTAATACGAGGGGTTGTAGATCCCTACCTCGTTGTACTTCGCAAGACTCTCGATCCTGCTGATGGAGGAACTCTCTGCGGAAGGTCCAAAGACCGATACCGTACCCGCGCTGTCTTTGATATACCCGGTTGTTCCCGAAGCGGGGTCCATGGACACCAGCCGGATATACGGTTCCGTGCTGGTTTTGAGGGTGAGCGGGACCTCCCAGATGCGGTAGAGCATGCGGTATTCCCCGCTGCTCCCGACATTATAGGTATACTGCTCAGAGAGCTTCCCGTCCTCGTATATCACCGCTTCATAGGAACTGACCGCCAGGTCCCCGGCAAAGAGCGGGGTTACGATCGCGATGAGCATGAGGGCGATGATGCCGAGGGCAAGCCCGGTTCCCGCCACCCATCCGAGTTGTCGTGTTTCGCCCACAGGAATTCCCTGATCAGAACTCGATCTTCGGCGGGGTCTTGATCGCTTCCTCGAACTGGAGGTATTCGAGCTTTATGAGGTGCATCATCTTAGCGATGAAGTTCGAGGGGATTGTATCCACCATGGTGTTGAACTCCTGCGAGATGTTGTTGAAGGTGTAGCGCTGGCGTGCGATCTCGTCTTCGAGACCCTTGACCGAGTCCATGAGGCTCGTAACCGTATTCGAGGTCTTGAGGTCGGGATAATTCTCGGCAACCGCAAGCAGCCGGCCGAAGATCGACCGGGACTCGGCCTCGACCTTGTTCAGGTCGCCGGGACTGGCAGAAGCAACGCTGGCCCGCATTGCGGTGACCCTCTCAAGGGTCTCCTTCTCGAATTTCGCATAACTCTTGACCGCACCGAGGAGCTGCTCGATCATGTCAAGCCGTTTCTTCATGGCAACCCGGATCTGGCCGAGCGTTGCCTCGGAGGAGTTCTTAAGGCTTACGAAGCGGTTGTAGATGCTGACCGCCCAGAGTATCAGCCCGATGATGACAAGGGCGACGACGCCCAGGATAATCCATTCAATCATGATTCTCAAAATAGTGATGATCGTTCCATGAGATAAGGTGATTGGGAGGGGGAAGGAAATGGATTTGGGACGATGCCGGGTAGTTACGGGCATGCGCCGGCAGGTTATCCCCCGAATCTGATGGTGAAAATCGTTCACCGTTCACTCGAGTCGGGATTTTTATTTTCAACCGGCCCTTGTTGAATAATTTTCAGCAAACCCTGCCCCCCGGGCGTTCACAACCGCTGTGGCAACGGTGAAACCGCCCGGATAGCTGCCTCTTCATTGTCATAGATAAAGATGATCTGCGAGAACCCGGCGGTCATAATGATGTGGTCGACAAACGGGGTGAGGGAGAAGACCCCGAAGTGCCCTCCCGCGGCTTTTACGGTCTTTCCCGTCTTGAGAAGGACCCGGAGCCCGGAGCTGGAGATATATTCCGTTGGTGAAAAATCGCAGAGCAGGGCCTGAGGTTCACGTGCAGCAAGTTCCCGGAGCTCGTGCTCCAGCGTCAATGCAGCGACATGGTCAATCTGGTGGGGCATGACGACCGTGATAATCCCCCCGTTGGTTCGCACTTCGCACAAAGCCATATTCTGGCGTTCCTCCATGATCATTCCTGGTACTCTCTTGTTCCCGGCAAAGATAATAAACCGGGAGGTTTCCCGAAGAAAACGATGGGCAGCAGGACTTTCATGAACGTTTCTGCATCCCGGGATCCGGTCCCGGCCCGTTTGTCTCCCCCTCCGCGACTGCCCGGGCAAACGGCTGGTACGCCGTCCCTCCCCCCTCATAGAACTTTGAGAAGAACTCGACGAGATGGAGACGCACCGAGTGGATCGAAGGGGAGAACATCGCGAGCACGACATTGAGCGTATGCAGCAGGATGGCGACTATCACGCCGATGATGGCGATCTCGAATGCCCCGCCGAGCCGGTTGGCTACCATCGCGAGGATTACCGAGGCCATGCCGATCGCCATCAGCCTCGCGTACGAGAGGATGTTTCCCACCGTGCTCATCACCTCGAT
>JBAYMI010000131.1:0-6359 GCA_041663625.1 Methanoregula sp. | reverse complement strand
GTTACGGAGGGACAACTCCTTGGCAGGGCCGGTGTGAGCGCGATGATGGACGACAGCGACGGGATTGCGCTCTCGCTCTATGACCTGATGAGCGCAAACGACTGCGGGTTTGCGATCGATTCGTCAAAACTTCCCCTTCCCGCCGGTATTCCCGCAGAGCAGGCCCTCGAACTTGCGCTGTATGGCGGCGGGGATTACGAACTGATCTTCACGATCGCACCCGACCGGTTCCCGGTTGCCGGTGTGGATGCAACGGTCATCGGCACCGTTGTCCCGCAGCGTACGGCAACCGTGGATGGCAAGCCCCTGGAGAAGCGGGGCTACCAGCACAAATGGGAATAATTTTTTATTTTCTCCTTCGCATTTCTCTTAAATACAATCGGGAAAAGATATGGTAGTTACTGATTGACCGGGAGGTTCGAATGATGGATTTACTACCGAACAAGCTGGACCGGCTCACTCCAGAGCAGCGCCGGGAGGTGGAGGATTTTGTGGATTTCCTCATCTTCCGTTCGGATAAACAGCCGGCACCGGCACGGCCGGTCGCCCCGGTTCCCCCGGTGCTCATGGCCACTCCGTCTCCGCCAGAGCTGGCGTCATCAGCTCCCGTTCCCCCGGCCCAGCCCGCCCTTTCATACCCGTTCCATGACGAAACCGTCACATCCCCGGCCCCACAGGACCCGGAACCCATGCATGAGATCGGCGGCGCGGACGACTGGCTGACCCATGATTACGTGGATCTCGGGCAGTACGATACACCGCAGTCACCGGCAACGGAAGCGGTGAAGAAAGTCAAGCGGAAACTGATCCAGCGCGAAGAGCAGGACAAGAGCCATCACGTGCTGGACTGGGTTGACTGACCAGTTTTTATAAATCCGGGATATCATAACGAAACTCCGGTGAGCTTGCGCATCCGGCCCGGATCCGGGACCTCCTTCCAGCTCCCCGCGACCGTGCAATGACCCATGGATCGGGACTTCCGCCATCCAAAAGGTTCCATTAGGGATCATTTTTCCCTGCTGAAAATGCTGTATTCATGAAATGGGGGCAATTTCTTCCCGATCTGCCCGACTGTGATCTTCCGGCAGCGTTTTTCTTCAATATATTCGGGCCTATCGTTCGTCACCACCATCTTAAAACCCCGATACGGGCGTATTTCGCCAGAACAAGCCCATTTTAAGATGTCGTCAGGAGTGCGATCGCACCATTCATGGTGTGGGATCCGGGCAGGCGTTCTCCGAAGGTGAGGGGTGCGGGCCCCTTTCACCCGACTGCCCGTTCACACTCCTGCCGTAGCGGTCCCGGGGATCACCGACCCGTCCTGCCGGATCTCGGTGATCGTCTCTCCCGCGATCCGGAAGAACTGCCAGACGCCGTGCGGGGTAAGTACCCAGAGTTCGAGAGCGGTCACGGCGCTTGCCGGGATCGCCCGGAGCCCCCGGATCACGGTGCGGCAGAAGTGCAGCAGGTCCGCAGGGCTGTCGATGTTCGCCCGCGTTCTTTTGACTTTCACAAAAATGGTGCAGGTCGCTGCCATGATCTGGAAGTGGTACGGGAGACGTGAGCAGTACGAGATGTCATGGACCGGCCCCCGGGCCGCAGCAAGCCCGAGCGCCTTCTCCACGGCCTTGATCGCGGGCCGGCCCTTGGTCATGACGGGTCACCGCCCGGATGATTCTGAAAATATTTTTTTGGTACGGGATCATCCGAAAAATCCGGCCGGAATTCCCGGAAATTATTCCGGGCCGCACATTCCCGGGGCCGGGATCTCGTGTGGATGGTAACGCAGGAAGAGTGCATTGCACTGCGCAGCCGGGATCTTTTTGTCGGGACCATTGTTCCGGAACGGTTTTGTCCAGGTATTGATGAATTTTCTGAACCTGTTGGTTATATGAATGAAATTTTTTGTTCTGGGTTAATTGAAAATTTTTTTTGTGCAAAAAAAATGGTGCACGGCCGGGATTTTTAAAAAATGTACAGGCTATCATCTATATTGGGGTCGGGAGTTTTTGAGCGATGGGATGCCGCAGATCTCACCACATTAAAAAAAATTAGGATTTGAGCTCGGTTAGGATTCCTGGATGAATATCATACGAGTCTGCGACTCTAAACAGAGCCATATTATCCGCACTCACCATATCCTTAAAATTCTCGTAATTTATTTTCTCTGCAGTTGCCCGGTTGAACGTAACCGTCAATCCATTCTCTGTTTTTGAGTTTCCATACTTATCTGTGAATTCTGTTGCCGATTCGAGAGTTAATTTGTTCAATTTTGGATTTTTAAACAGGTTATACATAATTGCCACATCCGTTCGTGTCGCCATACTCACAAAATGTCGAGTATCCCAAATATTATCGCAGTAATAACGGATTCTAACATTTTTTCTATCATTAGGAGAAGTTGGATCATCTTTTACCTCAACTTCGAGGATATTCTTGTAATCTTCAGGATCCTGAAATTCATAAGTAATGAAAAACATTGACAGATTCATCGTCTGTAACCCCTGTCTGACAGAAGATTCTGTAATCGGCTGATTTTCGAAGGGTGGTGCTGTAGGTGTTGTTGGAACAGATTTAGATGATGAACTTGATTGACTTGTACAACCAATAATCAACGCCATTATCAAAAGAATTGTTAAAAGAGGTATCCCCGTTTTTCTCATGATGATACGTTGAATTTATCTGGCATAAACGTGTTGAAATTTTTTCACGATGCAGAATGATATTATATCCTAAAAATTTTTCAGATACAAACAGGTATGACTATTTAGGAAATTAATATGGTCATCACTACTCAAAATGGAATTCAAGGGAAAATTTGTTCAAATTGCGATCAATGGAAGCCATTAGAAGATTACTACAAGGATTCAACGCATGGGGAATCTCAAGGCGGACGACATTGTCGCTGTAAAATATGTTATAAAATGTTGAGAAGACGGTAGACCACTCAATTATTTCGCCCAGGCCTTCGCAATCTTCTCATCGACCATCTCATTGACGAATTTCCTGAGGGACTTGGGATTCTTCCTGACACTGCGGGAGGATCTGTTCGGTATCATCCATTGCTTTCTCGGTCACGCGGCCGTGTCGTGTTGTCATTGCCCGTGACACTGATGCCGGTGGATTCGAGCATCGCGGAGACGATGACAGGTTTCCCGATTCGTGCCGCGATGTGCCGGAACCATTCCGGAGCGATCTCAAATATTCAGCCGCCATTCTCTAAAAAGAGTCAATCCCTCGCACAGAACCAATGATGGGCTCTTTCGAAATATGCCGCGATGTGCCGCGATCATGCCGCGATGGTAATCCATGAAGAAAAAGAGAAGAGATTATTGGGCTGTCAGGCAAAATCTCCAACATTTACGGTTTTTACCGGGATTCATCTCATATCCTGGATGGGGAAATGCCGGAACGCAGGAAGCAACAGGTACCGGGTAATCTTTCCCTCTTTCCTTGCCTCGACTGCATTCCTCTCAACCAGTTTGCTGAGGTCCTGACGGGCAGTGCGTTCTGCACATCCGGCCAGCTGAGCCAGTTCAGCGGAAGTGATCGACTCATGGGTCTTCAAGTACTCAATTGCCTGCTTCTGCCGCTCGTTCAACAGTTGGGGCTGGTCAAGAAGAACATTCACGGAAGAACGCCGGAACGTCACCATAAAATCCTCGTCCTGCTCTAAAAACTCCGGTTCCGGCACCCCACGCTCCCGGCAGACGCGGATCATCTTTGTCGTGCCGGAGCCGAACTTTTCAATATACTTGATCTTGAAGAGCGTCTCTGCTATGAGACGGTTCCGCGGCTTCGAGCTGTGCCGGCGTTTCAGTGATTCGATCGTGAGTGTCGAAGGCAACCGCCCGGGGTTCATAATCTCAAGCGAGTTTGTAAAGATGCTGACCTGCACGTTCCCCGATGACTGATAGTCCCGGTGGCAAACCGCGTTAATGACCGCCTCGCGGAAAGCATCCGGCGGATATTCCCAGGACTCTTCCCGCTCGAATTTTTCCTTCGGAAGCCATGCGGCCTTTGCGATGTTGTCCCGGATGAACTGCTCGGTCTGGTCGATCTGGGCAACAATCGCTCCCCGGATAACTTTCATATTCGAGTACGGCTGGGTAACATCATCGCCCCGGAACTTTGCGCAGCGGATCTCGGCAGTATCGATGAACTTCTGCGGGTTCCTGCCAAAGAGGAGGATCGCGGCATGGGTAAGTTTTCCCTCGTTGAGTAGTTCGAGGGATTCAAGGGCGGTCTCGACCGGCGTATCCGGGTCAAGGTCGATATGCCGGACCTGCAGGGCCCGGGTCAGGTAGGATTTCACAAGAGCAGGGTCGATATCGTTCAGCGTGGCACCGGCACAGATATCGCGGTCCCATGCATATCCCTGCCGCTCCATGATCAGGTGAGTGAGCACATCCGGCGGCATCTTCACACTCTCGCTGCCACTCCGGATATACGGAACTCCATCAACGAAATAGGGTTTGTGCGATCCTTCGCTGATGCTCACTTCGATAATGGATCTGCCGTCATCGAACCGCTCGCGGATCTCCGGTATGATCTCGGGCTTGAGTTTCTGCCGGATCTTCTGGGAAACTTTCAGGAACGTGGAGTCAGCGACCGTGAGCCCGACTACACGCCCATCGGGCCTCACACCAAAGAAGAGGTTGCCGCCACGGTGGTTCAGGAATGCACAGACATCGATGAGTGCACCGTCAAGTTCGGCAAGGGATGCCTTCAGTTCGATGGTTTCCGATTCCCGATATTTCATCGCTGGCGTTCCCGGAATAATTCCAATCCGGTTGTTGGATGCCCCCCCATAAAAAGAGTAGTATCTTCATTCCTGTTTTCATGATTACTGAGGATTTCTCCTTGATATGGATCGATTCTGTGAACAATTGTGTTCGATGAGGAGAGTTTTGTTAATTTAAAGCTCGTTCTCTGGATCCAATCGGATCTCACCGTCAGGAAAAAAAATTTAAAAAACAGGAACCGGATGGACTCGACGGGATTTGAACCCGTGGCCTCTACGTTGCAAACGTAGCGATCTACCCCTGATCTACGAGCCCGCTGCATCTATGCTTGCGGCATACTATTTTTCTGCGGATTCCATATAGTTGTTACTGATCTCCCGGGGGTTTCCGACCAACCAGCCGTGGTTTTTTCCAGGACCGCGGCAGGATTTGCCGGGAGGCAAAACACTTTTGTGACCCGGGAGAGATACTGGAATAATATGCCGGGCACGCGATCCGGAGAGGAGTTTTCATGGCAAAACTGATCATTGAACCCAAGAAAGCAAAAGACGGACAGATCGAATATATCGTCAACTACCACGATCCCAAGAGCGACAACTCGTTCATGATCACGACAACAAACGATCTCAATGAAGCGATTGAGAAGCTCAAGTCAACGCTTGAAAGCGAAGTGCAGGCACTCCTGCAGAAAAAGTAACCATCAGAAATCTCTTTTTTAAAAAAATTGCATGGACCCGGCGGGATTTGAACCCGCGGCCTCTACGTTGCGAACGTAGCGATCTACCCCTGATCTACGAGCCCGCTTGATGTGGATTATACGTTTCGTGCCGATGGAATATAGTTGTTGGCGTCCCGGTCACGGGACGAAAAAAATGGTTACAGGATAATTTCAATGTCCAGCTTTTCCGCCAGTTCCTTGTACCGGTTCCGGATGGTGACCTCGGTCACACCGGCAACCTCTGCTACTTCGCGCTGCGTGCGCCGCTCCCCGCCAAGAATGGAGGAGATGTAGATAGCTGCTGCCGCAACACCGGTCGGGCCCCTGCCGCTCGTCAGTTCGCGCTCGCCGGCCTGCCGGAGAATTTCCACGGCACGGCTCTGCACCTCGCCCTTGAGAGTAAGACCCGAGCAGAACCGGGGCACGTAGTCTATGGGCGATGTCGGGAGGAGCTTCAAGCCCAGTTCCCGGGAGATGAACCGGTAGGTCCTGCCAATCTCTTTCCTTGATACACGGGACACTTCTGCGATCTCATCGAGCGTACGGGGGACGCTGCACTGGCGGCATGCTGCATAGAGCGCTGCTGCCGCAACACCTTCAATGCTCCGGCCGCGGATCAGGTTCTTGTCAACGGCGTCACGGTATACCACTGCGGCGGTCTCACGGACATTTCGCGGGAGACCAAGTGCAGAGGCCATCCGGTCCAGTTCTGAAAGAGCGAATGCAAGGTTGCGCTCAGTTGCATTGCTGACACGGATCCGGCGCTGCCACTTGCGGAGACGGTAGAGCTGGGCCCGGTTCTTGGAGGAGATGGCACGGCCGTAGGAGTCCCGGTTGCGCCAGTCGATCATGGTGGAGAGACCCTTGTCGTGGATCGTGAAGGTCATCGGTGCGCC
>JBAYMI010000130.1:0-6370 GCA_041663625.1 Methanoregula sp. | reverse complement strand
GGGGACCCGGCAAGCGCCCTCCTTGAGGTGCTCGACCCGGAACAGAACAACACGTTCTCGGACCACTACCTTGAGGTCCCCTACGATCTCTCCGATGTGCTCTTCATCGCAACCGCAAACTCCCTTGCAACTATCCCGGCCCCGCTGCTCGACCGGCTGGAACTGATCGAGATCTCGGGCTACACGAAGAACGAGAAGTTTGCGATAGCGAAAGATCATCTCATACCCGAGATCCTCAAAGAGCACGGGCTCGATGCTGACAAACTCCGGTTTGAGGACGAGGCCCTGAAAGTGATCATTGAAAAGTACACCCGCGAGGCCGGTGTCCGGTGGCTCAAGAAACAACTTGCCAAGACTGCACGCCACGTATCCGAGAAGATCGTCTCCGGAACCGCCGAACTTCCGTTTGTCGTGTCAACGAAAAATCTTCAGGATGTACTCGGAAAGGAGCTGATCCGGCAGGAAGTGATACGGAAGGAACCGGTTCCCGGTGTGGTTACCGGTCTTGCATGGACCCCGGTCGGGGGAGAGATCCTCTTTATCGAGGGGACATTCATGCCCGGGACCGGGAAGCTCACCCTTACCGGCCAGCTTGGGGACGTGATGAAGGAGTCGGCAACGATCTCGCTCTCCCTCATCCGCTCCCGGCTTGCAACCATGGAGAACGGGTTCAACTTCATGACGAGCGACATCCATGTCCATGTGCCTTCCGGTGCGACACCCAAGGATGGCCCTTCAGCGGGCGTGACACTGTTCACTGCCCTTGCCTCCCTGATCACCGGAAAGACCGTTGATCCGGGCCTTGCAATGACCGGCGAGATCACTCTCAGTGGCGGCGTACTGCCGGTCGGGGGGATCAAGGAGAAGATCCTGGCCGCTCACCGGGCGGGAATCAGAAAGATCATCCTGCCCAGAGAGAACGAGCGGGACCTGCAGGATGTACCCCTGGATGTCCGGGATGAACTGGTGTTCGTGCCGGTAGAGACCATTGAAGAGGTCCTGAAAGAGGCACTCGGGATAGAGATGCCCCGCACGGTTGTCCTGCATACCGGGAACAGTTTTGTCCCGGTGCAGAATGCCTGAGGCCAAAAAAGTGGAACTGATACGAAAGAGCCCTTGCCGTTCAGTCTCGCAGGGTTGCATCATCCGGTCAAGGCCGTGCGGGTTTTTACCCCGCCATCCCCAGCGTTTTTAAAAAATAGTGTACGGGTCCATGTTCAGGGAACACCCGTCTGGCTTCGGAATCCGGCTTTCACCCTGCTGATTTACACCTATCCGGGATACCCTACGGTCTTTTCCCCAGTCGTCCGCTTATCAGGTATCCTGCTTACCCGGATGCACGAGATCAGGATTTGCCGGTTTTTGTTATCTTCTTGGAGGGCCGGATCGGCCCCGGGGGATTGGTATGATCGGGCAACTCATCGCCATGCGGATGGGAATGGGCATCATGTCGCGGAGGGAGAGCGGGTTTTGCCTGCGTGTGGTGTGCGGCATGGGGATACGGGTGAGCCATGGGGTGATGATCTTCTTCGCCTTCGTGGCGTTCCTTATCCTGACCGGGTGGTGACCCACGGTGCAACGCCGGGTCACGGGACTGCTTGGGTTCGTGTCGCGGTGACATAAGCAATACTTCCACTTCCTGGTGATAAAACAATGTATACCTGCCGGTAATGGGAACCCGTAACGCCAATAATTCCTCTCGGTGCCCGTGTTTCAAATTTTGTTTCAAAATCTGACTTTTACAAAAGGACCTATACCTGCTTGTTGTGCATTCCCCTTCAGGAGGGGAGCATGACAGAACCATCAGTTCCCCGGTTTTTCAGTTTTATGGTGTGAGTGAGATGGAACAGGAACCAAAACCCCAGTTAATCCGGGAGAAGCTCAATGTCTGCGAGCTTGACAGGGCGCGAATGTCGCTCCTGAACCCGGCATTAATCGAGCAGAAGAAGAACGAGCGTACGATCGATGAGAATGCAAAGCCTGTCATTGAGCTGATGCTGCGGGAAGGCATGGAAACGGTCTGGGACCGGTACGAGATGCAGCAGCCATCGTGCAAATATTGTCTTGCCGGGACTTCGTGTTCACGCTGCACCATGGGACCCTGCCGGATCATTCCGCCCCACCGGATCCGGGGGGTCTGTGGTGCCGATGCGGACCTCATTGTTTCCCGGAACCTGCTGGACATGATCGCGACCGGGGCTGCCGCCCACTCGGACCATGGACGGGATATTGCCGAGACGCTCTGGCTCCTCGGGACCGGTAAGATCCGTGACTATGCAATTGCCGATGTGGAAAAACTCAAGAAGATCTGCGGGGAATTCGGTATCACAACGGAAGGGAAAAAACCAGAAGAACTTGCCGCCGAACTGGGCGGGGCGATGCTTGATGAGTACGGCATGCGGAAAAATACCCTCACCTTCCTGAACCGCGCCCCTGAAGCAACGCGGGAGATCTGGAACCAGCTGGGCATCAGTCCCCGGGGTATCGATCGCGAAGTCGTGGACTCCATGCATCGCGTCCAGATGGGTGTCGGTGCGGATTACGTGAACATCCTGCTCCAGGGCCTCCGTACCTCGCTCTCGGACGGCTGGGGCGGATCGATGATCGGCACCGAGGTCTCCGATATCCTTTTCGGCACACCTGCCATCTCCAGTTCGACAATGAACCTGGCAGTGCTGAAGGCGGATTACGTGAACATCTCGGTGCATGGCCACAACCCGGTGCTCTCAGAGGTTATCGTAAAAGCAGTGGCAGATCCCGAGCTGGTTGCCCTCGCGCTGAAATATGGCGCAAAGGGGATCAACCTGGTGGGCATGTGCTGTACCGGCAACGAGCTGCTCATGCGAAAGGGCATCCCGATGTCGGGCAACCACCTCAACCAGGAATTGATCATCGCGACCGGCGCACTTGAGGCGATGGTTGTTGATTACCAGTGCATCTTCCCCTCCCTTCCCCGGACAGCGAGCTGCTACCATACCCAGATCATCTCGACAAGTTCGAAAGCTACGATCCCGGGTTCGTATTTCTTCGACTTCTATGCAGAGAATGCCTATCTCACGGCAAAAGCGATTGTACGGATGGCAGTCGAGAACTACAAGAACCGGAATCACCAGAGGGTCACAATCCCGGGAGAACCGATGCCGGTCATGGCAGGTTTCTCCAACGAGGCTATCAAGAACGCGCTCGGCGGCTCGTTCAAACCGCTCATCGACCTGATCGCTGCCGGGAAGATCCGGGGAGCGGCCGGAATTGTCGGCTGCAACAACCCGCACGTGCAGCATGACTTTGGCCACATCACGCTCGCAAAGGAGCTGATCAAGCGAAATATTCTCGTTGTCGAGACGGGCTGCGCTGCCGTAGCGTCCGGAAAGGCCGGTCTGCTCCGGCCCGAAGCAGCAACAATGGCAGGCGATGGTCTCCGGGCAGTCTGCGAGTCCCTGAAGATCCCGCCGGTCCTCCACATGGGCTCCTGCGTGGACAATTCCCGCATCCTCGTCCTCGCAGCGGAGCTCGGGACTGCACTCAATGTCCCGATCCACAAACTGCCGATTGCCGGTGCGGCACCGGAATGGTATTCCCAGAAGGCGGTCTCGATCGGGGCATACTTCGTTGCTTCCGGAGTGTACACGGTGCTTGGCGTGATGCCTCATATCACGGGAAGCCCGCCAGTTGTATCGCTCCTGACCGGGGGGCTCAAAGGCGTTGTGAACGCGAGTTTCTCCGTTGAGCCCGACCCGGCGAAAGCAGCGGTGCTAATCTCTGATCACATCGAACAGAAACGGACCTTGTTGGGAATCTGATTGGGATGGAGGATATGACCGTTACGGGAAGCGAAGCGGAAATACAAAATCCCCCGACCGGGGGAATACGGATCGTCATCGCCGGCAAGGGCGGGGTAGGAAAGACAACAACAACCGCCGTTCTCGCCCACTTGTTTTCCCGTGACGGTCTTAAGGTCCTTGCCGTGGATGGCGACCCCCAGCAGAATCTCGCGGTGACTCTGGGGATTTTGGAAAATGAGGTTGCAGGGATCATCCCCGTCTCGAAAAGTACAGAGTATCTCCGGGAAAAGGTAGGCGCCGGGCCGGATATTTCCCCGGGTGGCCTGCTCACCCTGAACCCGGATGTGAGCGATGTCATTGACCGGTTTTCCCACCCGGTTGCAGATAACCTGCGGCTCCTCGTCATGGGTGGCGTCCGGACCGCGGGCACCGGGTGCCTCTGTGCAGAGTATACGCTCCTTGCAGCAATCCTCCGCCATATCCCGCTCCTGCCGGACGGGATCATCCTCCTTGACACACCGGCCGGCATGGAACATTTCGGGCGGGCGGTTGCTGACGGGTTTGATACCGCCCTGATTATCAGCGATCCGTCATGGAATGCATTGTCGGTTGCGCGAGAATCCGCGGCTCTCGCAGAGCAGATGGGGATAAAAAACAGGATCCTTGTCGTAAACCGGTCTTCTGGCAGGGATGATACCGGTAAATTTCAGGAACTCCGCGGGAAAGATGGCCACTTCTCCCGGGTGATCAGCCTTCCGGCAGATCCGGATGTGCTGCGTTTTGAACCGGGGGTCACACCGCTCATTGGACAGTCGTCAGCATACATGGCGGGGATGCGAAGCCTTGCAGAGATTATCCGGCAGACAGGAAGATCATGACACGGGACCACCGGGAGAATTCCTTTTTACCGGGATCTGCCTGAACCGGGGCAGTGGAATTTTCCTTCAGACTGAACCGGCTTCCCGGCGTTCGGATTTCTGCAAAGGACCGGACTACCTCATGTTCTATAGATCCGAGAACATTCACGGTATCAATCACGGAACATTATGAAGAGATGAACATCTTTTTGTAACCCCGGCAGAACAAGCTGCCGCGCGTTTTCTGATAATACTATTATATCTGCCAAAATCAACACTTCATTACTGAAATGGCAGATCTATCAAAAATCACGTTCTTACGTAAAACGGCCGAAAGAGCATGGTCTATCCGGAGATAACCGATGGTCAAGTTCGTCCTGCTGCTGATAGGACTTCTCCTTCTGTCGGTTCCGGTATTGGCATACCAGGTTAATCTCGAGGCACCGGATTCACTAGCTGTCGGGAAACCCCTTGTGGTCTCCGGCACGACAAATATTGGCATCGGTACCCCGATCGATGTGGTACTCTATTTTCAGTTAACGACAACCACAGAGATCAAAAAAAGGACGGTCTATATCCAGTCCGATAAGACATTCAAGGTTGTTTTCGATACCACCGGACTGAAGCCGGGCACCTACAAGGTGGAAGTTCCCCTGCCATCCAATGGGGAGTCGGTGACCATGCAGCTTATCACCCTGTATGACCGGACCGAGGAGATCGAACTTTCCTCCCCGGTCAATCAGAGTTATACCGGCAAGATCTATGTTGCCGGAAAGATCAACGGCGCAGAAAATTCCGGGGTCCAGATTGAAGTGATCGATCCCACCGGTCTCATAATATTTGGCCCGCAGTACATCAATACGGATAATTCCGCACATTTTTCTGCTGACGTAACCATTCCGGCGCCAGGGGCCTATGAGGTTAGTTTCACTGACGTAAATGGATACCTCGGTTCACGAACCATCAACTCCCTGGGGCAGGGGCCTGCCGCATTTGAGGTTACAACGGTTGCCACGACGGCAACTGCAGTTCCGAAGTTACTCTCTGCCCATACACAGGCATCCCGGGATGCACCGGCGTATTTTGTGGTGGTGACCGGAACCGGGCCAGTCACGCTGTACACATCCAAATCGCTGGACTGGGTGATCGAATATATCGATGAACAGGGAACCCTGCACATGGAGAATAACCAGGGCAGCACAAGTGCCGAGGCTGCTGAATTCCAGGGCAGGGGAAAAACCGTGTACGTCAAAGTGTATCCCTATAAATATGCGGTTTCAAGCGACGTCTTCCTCTATGGCGAGAATGTCAAATCCATCAAAGTAAGTCCAACGATCCCCGCCTCATTTGCAGCATCCGCACCGGTTACCACGGCGGAGGAATCTCCTGTCATGCCAATGATGGGAGGTATTGCCGTAATTATTGCCCTTGTCCTGATTGGGAAAAAGGGTGCCTGAACCTGCCTGTCATCCTGCCGCGGTTTCCGGGACCTGACCATTGCGCAAAATTTCTCCCATGGGTAAGAAGCCTTTTTTATATCCCAGAACCAACATATGGAGCACTGCCGGGGTAGTCTAGTCCGGGAAGGCGGTAGCCTTGAAAGCTACTGGTGCCCTGCACCTCAAGAGTTCAAATCTCTTCCCCGGCGTTTTTCTTCATTTTTGACCGCGGATTTCATCAGGTTTTACCGCATCTCTCAAATCTCCGTTCCCGTTATCCGCAGGTTCGTCG
>JBAYMI010000129.1:0-6382 GCA_041663625.1 Methanoregula sp. | reverse complement strand
TCGCCGAGTAACCCTTCAGTCTGCCCGAATATGGCACCGACTACGTCAGGTTTCTCGACCACCCCCTCTGCAGTGAGGCTGATGTGAATAAGGTACTTGGTAGTATCCGGTGAATACAAGTAATCGCACCCCCATGTATCATGCAATGCATGTAACGCGTGATCATAGGTATAAAAGGTATATACCGCG
Organism: Methanoregula sp.; assembly: GCA_041663625.1. Lineage (GTDB taxonomy): Archaea > Halobacteriota > Methanomicrobia > Methanomicrobiales > Methanospirillaceae > Methanoregula. The sequence goes on along the minus strand of JBAYMI010000129.1, from coordinate 6,193 downwards.
CTGGATTACTTAAAGGTAGGGATGACTGACACTCAATAAATCATTTTTCCCGGGTATGCTGAAATAGTTTGCCCGGATCGAAAGAGCAGTATTATGCCCCGTGACCTTCGAGCTGCTCAAGGATCGCAGCCCTGCTCATGCCCGTAACAAGAATCCGTTTGTGGGATGAGGTTGCACCTGACAGGATACTCACTGATGCAGCAGGTATACCAAGGACATCTGCAATCAGTTCGATTACCGCCTTGTTCGCCCGGCCTTCCAGAGCGGGAGCGGAGACACGGCACGCAATCATCTTCCGCCATTCATTGTATCCCGCGGGAAATGCCGGCCTTTTTCCGCCGGCCGATACTTCAATAGCAATGACCGTCCCGTTCCGGTCTTCAGCAAGAGCATCAGCGATTCCCGGCATCCATACACCCTGTCAAGAAGAAATGTAGCCCGGCAATAACGCACATGGATCACCAGTGGCTGCTGCCGTCCTTCACCTGTGTTTAAACCCTTGCCGGGCAAGTGCCTGTCGCGCACCCGGGTTGTCCCATGGATCACATCTAGACGCATGTCAATCGATCACCCGGGGACCTATGGGTGCGCTTTATTGGCATCAACACGTTGGTGCGTCAGGATAATGAGTGTTTGGGATACGGCGACTATGGATCAGCGGGGAAGATACCCGTTACCGGCAAACCATGTCGGCGATCCCGGGAAAAACTCCCCGTCATCCAGGACGACATCGCCGCCAAGGATGACGGTGCGGGGAAAAACCGCAGGGAGCCGTTCAAAGGGGGAAAAACCACACCGGCTGTGAAGTGTGTCGGGATCTATGGGGGCAGCGATTTTCGGGTACAGGGCAAAATCAGCCCGGCTGCCGGGTGCAAATCCTGCCGGGGGAATACCCAGCAGCTCCGCAGGTGCCTGCGAGGTCTTCCGTATGACATCGGTAAGGCTGATCTTATTCTCCAGCACCGCAGCGAGCAGGAGCGGCACCATGGTCTCTACCCCGGGGATGCCGGAAGGAGCTTCTTCAAACGGGACCTGCTTCTCAACAGGAGTATGGGGGGCATGATCGGAAGCAATGATATCGATCCGATCCCACGCAGCCCAGAGATCTCTGCGTTCCTTCTCACTCCGCAGGGGCGGGTTAACTTTTCCCAAGGGGTCGTCAGCCCTGAACTGTTCGCGTGAGAGAAAGAGGTGATGGGGCGTCACCTCCACGCTCCCCAGGGCCCCTGCCGCAGAAACCGAAGCTGCCGTGCTCATGTGGCAGAAATGGAGCCGGCAGCCCGCTGCATTGCACCTGCCCACATCATGAATGGCACGCACTTCCCCGGCCCCGGACCGTATCCGGTCATGGGCGGCAATGTCGGGGTCCTCCCCGGGCCCGATCTCCTCGGCATGGATCGTGGCCAGTGCGCCACAGGCATGGATATCGCGCAGTGCTGCTGCAAGTTCTTCTTTTGTTATGGCCTCCCCGTAACTGGAGGGGGCATAGAACGTCTCTCCAAACGCAAGCGCCCCGGCGCTCCACATTGCCTTGACCGGGGTATCAAAGGTCACGCTGCTGTTGATGGCAAAATTGCAGAGAGAATGGTCTTTTGCATCAAAGACACGCGCCCGGAGCGCATCCGGGCTCGCGATCGGGGGAATGGTGTTGGGCTGGTCGACCACGACCGTAACTCCTCCGGCAAGAGCGCTCCTGCTCCCGCTCCCCCAGTCCTCTTTGGCCGACTGGGCGCCACCCCGCATATGCACGTGCATGTCAACTGCTGCAGGCAGGACCATGAGGCAGGTACAATCGATCGTGCAATCCGCGGGTTCGCCGGCTCCGACATGCACGACCATTCCTTCCCGTACCCCGATGTCGGCCACGCGCCCCTCCGGCAGGGATACATTGCGCAGCACAAGCGCACAGGGTGTGGGCATACTACAAGATTTTTCTCCGGAACATATAGGTGTGCTGATGGATGAACGATAACGCACCGACAGGTTTTCAACCGGATGCGTCAATTATCTTGCAGAGCAGGCCGGCAGGATAACACGGGTTCACCCGGAAGTATACCCATGCCGACAAGGGGCAGGGAGAAGGTTATGGATAAGATCATTAAAATTACGACGGGTCTTTTTGTTGTCATACTGGCAGTGTTTGTTGCAGTGACGGGTTATACCGGGTATATTGATAATGCGTACCGGTCATCGCTCACCAGTACGTATTCCTATTCCTGTACCATCACCACAGACTCCCCGCTTACGAATGTCACGTTCTTCCTTCCCGTGCCGGCGGACCAGACCGGAAATTCGCCGGTGATCGCACAGATCAGTACACGCGATCTCCCGGGCATCCCGGATGAGTGGAACAGTGAACTTTTCGAGAGCGGCAAGTCAACGCTGGTGAAGATAACAATCCCATCGCTGGTTCCTCCCGCAGAAACTACTGCGAAAAATCCATACTCCGTCACGTTCGCCACAAATGTGACATCCGACACTATCATTAATACAAAAGATCCGGTGGCAGAGAGCGCGATGTTCCGTCCGGTGCAGGATATGAGGGAGATCGAATGCGAAGATCGCAGTGTCACGGCATCCGGGGGAACATGTTACTCGTACCTCACCTCCCTGTATGCACGCTACGAGGCGGACCAAAACGCGGTGGTCACGATCCGGTCATCCGTTACCGGGAAGAACCAGTGGACAATATTCGAACCACGGGAGAACCAGTACCGGACAAGTATCTATCTCCTGATGTTTGGTCCGCAGAGGGGATGGACGCTGACAAAAGGAAACCTGGATGCGGGCATGGGGGAATACGACGCCCCGCAGTGACCCATAAACCATGGACGCTCACAGGAACACAAACCAGAGGGCTGCGATAAGGGCAGGTCTTACGGTCGATATCATCCTGAAACAGGACCAGCGAACCGGGAAAAAAACCCGTGGTACCGTTAAAGAGATCCTCACCAACTCCGCGTTTCACCCGCATGGCATCAAGGTCCGGCTGGATGATGGCCAGGTAGGAAGGGTTGCAGCGATCATCGGGGCAGGTACCGGCAGGGAACCCGGTACCGTCGAACGTTAATGCAAACCGGAACCTGGACCGGGAATTCGGATCTGCACCGGTAAAAATGCAGGCCGTACAAAATTATAAATGGTTGGATACCCTCCATCTCACTATTCTCATACTCAATGGGGCATCCGCAAACGGACAGGATCAACCGGAGTTCTCGTAAGCGTCCCTCTGTGGATGTATCTCCCGCAGGACCGGAGCCGCATGGACTTTACCCACACGCAGATGGATGCGTTGCAGGAAATGGCAAATATCGGGGCTGCACATTCTGCAACAACGCTCTCGCAGATGCTCGATACCCAGATCGGCATGAACGTGCCGGAGATCAATGTCGTGGACATTTCCCGGGTAGGGGAGTTCCTTTCCGATGAACTGACCACGATGGTCATCTTCGAACTCCAGGGTGACATACCCCATGGCGGATTCCTGGTCCTGCACTTCCCCCGTGACTCTGCGGTCAGGACCGCCGGCATCATGCAGGGATCTGCCGGTGCAGTGCATACGTTTGACGAGATGGACCAGAGCACGATTGTCGAAGTCGGCAATATCATGATCTCATCGTTTTTGAGCGCCACGTCAGATCTCCTTGGCTTCATCATGCTGCCGTCCCCACCGGTCCTGATCGTGGATATGGCACATGCTGCCATTACGTCGCTGATCGCCCAGATGACCATCGATGTGGATGACGTGATCCTCTTCCGTGTCAAACTCACTTCCGAGGAGCATAATATTGCCGGTAACATTCTCATCTTCCTGGAGGTCTCGACACTCCGCCGGATCGAAGCACGTCTTGAGGAGATGGTCAGTTCCCCGCATTCCGCGTAAGGATGAATTGTTTTTATTGCCGGAACGCTATCGTAATTAGCATAATCTTGAAGAACAGAGAATGATGCTGGTATTATGAAAGCCCTGATTGCCATTTCCCCTGAAAAGTTCAGGGATGAGGAACTCGCCGAGCCGGTGGCAGCACTGACAAAGGCCGGCATCGCGTTCGACATCGCATCCACGCGCCGCGGCGCCTGCACAGGAATGCTGGGTGCCAAAGCAACGGCAACACTCTCGTTTGAGGAAGTGGATCCAAAATCGTATGACGCCATCATTATCATCGGGGGAAGCGGGACCCCGGTGCACCTCTGGGACGATGAACTGCTGCCGATCCTGGTGAAATACATACGGGACTCCGGGAAAGTCGTTGCCGCGATCTGCCTTGGACCGATCGTCCTTGCCCGGGCCGGCATCCTGAAAGGCAAGAAGGCTACGTACTCGGAGAATCCCACCGCGTTCCGCGAGATGAAGGCCGGGGGTGCAATACTTGTCAACCAGCCGGTTGTTGTGGATTCACGGATCATCACGGCAAACGGCCCATCTGCATCAAAGGCCTTTGCGGAGGCCGTGATTAAAACAATGACCGCAGTAGAGTGGTAAGGATGCTCCTGGCCGGGCAGAGACCCGGACTCTTTTTTTTGATTATCCGTTACGGCTGATGCCGGGTATCCGTGGCGGTGTACCCGGTCTTCAGATCGCGCACGATTATCCAGAAGACCAGCGCAAGCAACCCGAACTTGACGGTGTAGAACAGGAACGCGGGACTCGGAAGCGAGCCGGAAAGTACCGTGTAATGAGTGACGGCATCATACCCCTCATTGAACGGTGCATAGATAATCCCGAAAAGCACCGGCGTCTCCAGGTACAGGATTGCCTGGACTGTATAGAAGAGCAGGATGTGGCGGGGCGTTTTTACCAGCAGTAACGAGAGAAACGGCACCAGCCAGATGATGTAATTGGTTGAGAAGACCTTGTTCGCGAGGACAAACGTAAAGATTGCGAGGAATATGCAGCCGATCAGGGCCTGGGGCCCGGAATCGAGGTGCCGGAAGTACCAGTATACCAGCGCCAGTTCGCCGGCAAGCACCAGCAGGATCGTGAGGGAGCGGAACAGTTCAACGTGACCGAGGAACGAGAAGAGCGTGTCCAGATAACAGATGGCGCTGTTCACTTCCGGCGTCCTGCCAAAATGGATCGTATAAGTCCTGATAAATTCGCCGGTATTGATGAGGACGAATGGCACTACAGTGACGAGCACCAGGAGACCGGAGAGGGCGATCGGCAGTATAAAGTCCCGCCACGATTTGCCGGTCTTCAACCCGTGGAGCAGGAAATAGGGGAGGGCAAAGGCCGGATACCATTTGGTCAGCAGGCCGGCCGTTGCCAGAAGAAAACCGGCCAGCTCGCTGCGGTACAGATACATCCAGAGGGAGAGGATGAGCAGGAATGACGGGACGACATCATAGGTGATCGGGATAAAGAATGCCGCTGAAATGGCAGTTGCATAGAGGAGCCCGCACAGGAATGCCCGATCCCTGCCCCAGAGTTTTCCGGCAACCGAGTACACCAGGACCAGGGTTGCCATATCGACAATGACCATGAGGGCAGACCAGGTGAGTATGAATACGGTGTAACTCTTAACAACCAGCACCGGGACGAGCGCGATAAGGAGCGGGATGAAGAAGAACTGGGGATAAGGAACATAATAACTGGAATACGGGATCTGCCCCCAGGTCAGCGAGGTTGCATACCAGTAATACAGGTTCGTATCCCCGAGAATAGCGTTTAACGGGATGTTGGGCAGCAATCCGGAGAAGAAGGCCGTGAACCTGACGATGATGGCAATCAGGATCAGGGTTGCCACTTCCCGGTAAGTCTGCAGTCCGGCGCATGATGCCAGTCGCGACTTAAGGCCGGAGGGGCGATCAGTCTGTTTCCCCTGAATCTTTTTTATCGGGGCGGGATTCTTACCATCATCAGGTCCGTCCCTGGCATAGCCCCAGATGCCAAGAATAAAAAACAGGGGAATCCCCACGGGAATGCAGAGGTAGCCCGGGCCGTTCAGGAAAATGCCGTACCGGGCCAGGTCAGCGATGAGAAAGAGTGTCCCGCAGGCAAGCAGGGTCAGGGAATTTTTCCGGAACAGCCCGGTATTTTCCGAAACGACTGCCCAGACCGTGACAACAAAATACCCGATGAGGAGAATGACTGCCAGTGCCCAGAGCAAAGAGGCAATCGCACTGCTACCGGTAATGATTCCGGATGCAGCGAGAGAGAGATCCTGCGAAAGCGAGACCAGGCTTTCCCCGC
>JBAYMI010000128.1:0-6444 GCA_041663625.1 Methanoregula sp. | reverse complement strand
TACATGGTGATGGGTCTCGTACTTCTCCTTGATGCCCCGGAGGATGGAGATGGCATCGAGCGTGTCCGGCTCGTTGACCATCACCGGCTGGAACCGCCGCTCGAGCGCCTTGTCCTTCTCGAAATATTTCTGGTATTCCTTTAAGGTCGTTGCGCCAATAACATGCAGTTCCCCCCGGGAAAGCGCGGGCTTGAGGATATTGGCCGCGTCCATTGCGCCCTCGCTGGCGCCGGCCCCGACCAGCGTATGGATCTCGTCAATGAAGAGGACGATATCCCCCTCAGCGGATATCACTTCCTTCACCACGCTTTTTAACCGTTCTTCAAATTCTCCCTTGAACTTGGCCCCGGCAATAAGGGCCCCCATATCGAGGGAATAGATCTGTTTGTTTTTCAGGTTTTCCGGTACATCCCCGTCAATGATCCGGTGGGCGAGACCTTCGGCAATGGCGGTCTTTCCCACGCCCGGTTCCCCGATGAGGATCGGGTTGTTCTTCGTTCTCCGTGAAAGGATCTGCAACACCCTTCTGATCTCTTCGTCACGGCCGATGACTGGATCGAGTTTCCCGGTTCGGGCAAGGTCATTCAGGTTCCGGGCAAACCGGTTCAGGGAATCATAGGTCTCTTCCGCGTCCTGGCTGTTCACCGTCGAGCCTTTCCGCAACTGGCTGATGGCAGTCTTCAGGTCTTTCTCCGTAACCCCGTTCTCTTTCAGCAGCCGTGAGGTGTTGTCGTTCACAAAAAGAATTCCCAGGAGCAGGTGCTCGATGGCAACGAATTCATCCTTGAATTCCCTGGCAAGCGCGGTGGCTCTCTGCAGGGCTTTTGTGGCATCACCGGAGAGGTACTGCTCCCCACCGCCACTGACTTTGGGATAAGAATCGAGGATCCTGTCGAGTGCAGGAGTGAAACTATCAAGGTTCACATTCAGTTTCTTGAGGAGGTACGGGATGACATTCTCGTCCGCCATAAGCATGCCTTTGAGTACATGCGAAGTCTCGATGACCTGGTTCTGGTTAGCCGCTGCAATTTCCGTTGCTTTCTGAACGGCTTCCTGGGATTTGATGGTAAAATTGTTAAAATTCATGGTATCGGTCGTCCGTCCTTTGTTGTTTAAAATTCCCTGTTCGATATGCGTTATAGAGTTTCTTCCCATCAAATAGTTTGGGAATGTGACAGGCCCTCAGGCCTGGAGGAGGAGAATGATGAGAGCCTTAAGATCCGAATCTGGAGAAAATGGTATCATGTTCGGTATATCCGGATAAGATTGTTGACGATCATCGGAATTCTCCTGTATATCGGAAGCACAAAATCCGGTGCGCTGAAAAATCCTGTAATCTTCAGATCTGGTTGGCAATCCCCGGTACTATCGCCCGCAGGGTATTCCGCCGTGGATCTCTCCCCAATCAGGCTGCTTGCGTTCACCGCACCATCGGACAATGTCTGCGTCCCTGCATGGGTATCATGAGGTAACCGGTTGGGGAACATGAGCAGCCATTCACCTTTTTTTTGCGCTGGAAAACCGCTCACGCTCGTTCATGTGCGTTTCCACAAAGCACTTTTCTCTTTTCATTTCGCGGGAGACTCCAGATCCCGGTCAATCTCGCGTATCGTTCCTTTTTGAGGGCTCAACAGCCAGTCGCGAGGATAAAAAAGATGAGATCGTTCCGGTTTATGGCTTCAGGTACTGCATGACCGGCGTATCGAGGCTGAAATTTCCCGTACTGATCATGCGGACATGCGAGCCGGTCACTTTCTCGTATGTTGCGGGATAGAGTTCCCGGAACGTGATATTACTGTCTGCATGGAGCGTGCTGATAACTCCGGAGGTGAACTCGTCCGAGAGCCACTGCTTGATATCCATATCGTAGACCGCCCCGAGCGAGGGCTCGTTTCCGGCTGCCCCGGTCAGGTACAGGATACCCGGTGCCGTAACATTGGTTGCTACGCTCTCCCCAAAACAGGTGTCAACGAAAAAGGCCATCTGCCGGTACTGGCGGTTCTTCTCCATCGAATCCGTGAGGGCGGTAAAATCGTCCGTAGTCAGCGCCGAATTGCTCGTGCCGAACAGGATCTTTCCCGGTGCGCCATGGCTCGCAATGTACACGAAGACATCGGTGCTGGCATTACTCTCCAGGACAACCGGGGTGGATGCGGTTTTAGTGCCGGTCATGACGTTCCTGAACGTAGCGGCGGTCACGTTTGCACCGGAGTAATCCAACTGCGCTGCGGACCTGATATTTTGTCCTTTGGGGATGTTGTGGATGTCTCCCCTTAGGGGATTTTCCGCTACGGTTGGGATATCGTCGTATATCATGAGGATGATATTGTCGTCGGAAACCCCGTTCTGGCGGAGCAGGGTATAGACGGTCAGGGCATCAGCCTCGTGCCGGTAATTTTTCCATCCCCGCGAGGGACCTGCGATCACGGCTTTAAAATCTGTTCTCTCATACGGGACACTATAGGTTCCTGCAAGGGCTGGCGAGGAGGACAGGAGTCCGGCCGAGGCATGGGACAGCCCAACCGATTCGCCGCCGGTTTTGTCGGGAACGGTGCTGTTCTCTGAATTGAGGATACCGACAGACCGGTACGTGCCGTTGCTCACCAGCCAGGAGGAGTACCAGGACGCGATCGGGTCTACGCCCGCCACTTCATCGTACTCCAGGCCGCCGCTTGCACCGGTTATCCAGGGCATGGACCCGGTCCGGATCTGCTCAAACGCCGTCCGGACTCCCTGTGCATCCCATCCGGTGACCGCGGCCTCGCCGTACACGACCTTGCGGACCGAGTCAGCCAGCGACTCGAAGGGGGCTCTCTCCTGGCGGGCTTCGGTAAACGCAGCGATCAGGAGGGCATCATAAGCGGGCGCTGCGAAATCTGCCGGCCGTTTCCCGAACTTTTTCTCGTATGCTTCTGTAAACCCGGTTGACGGGTCGGCCGAGGGATTGGTCCCCTCGAGCCCATCAGCAGCAGAGCCGAGCGAACTTATCAGGACCGGTGTGGCTGCTGCATCGGTGAGGAACAGTTTTGTCCTGCTTCCGGACCGGTCGATTGCCCGCTTGATCCTTGCAGCATCTTCCGGCCCGGCGGCGGCAATGATATAATCCGGGTCAGTCTCCAGTGCATCCGCAACGTCAGAATCGAGCGTTGGCGACCCCGCGTCGAACTGCCGGATAACGGGGACGTCGATGCCGTATTCGGTTGCAAAGAACCCGGTCCAGTCATAGAACGTCTGCCCGTACGTGCTGTTCTCCGCGAGCAGGGCGACTTTTGTGGCGCCTTTCCCTTTCAGGATCGTGAGGATGACCTTAACCTGGGCTGCATCGCCCTGCACCGTCCGCCAGATATACCCGTTCTTACCGAATGCCCGTATGAGATCGCCGGATGTCGCCGTGGGGCTTATCAGGACCTTCTTTTTTGCTATGAATGAGGGCGCAATTGCGTACATTTCGTCGCTTGTCGTGGGCCCGATGACGATCCGGATAGAATCGTCGCTGAGAAACTCCTGTGCCTGCCGGGTGATATTGCCTGTCGCGGTATCCTTGTATACGAGTTCAACCTGCCTTCCTTCTATCCCGCCCTGGCTGTTGATGGTGTCCCTGGCCCATTCGAGCGGCTCCCTGAATTCTACATCCCCGGTAAGGGCAAGGAGGACACCGATCCGTACCGGTGTATTTGCGTGGATGGCCGTGTACCCGATCCACGCGCCGGCAGCGATGATGACGATGGAAAGAGCGATGAGCCAAAGCGTTTTCTTGTTGATGGATATCACCTTAGTACAGGAGTTGGACTGGTTATTTCCCGTGTTGGTTCCCCTTTTAGTTGTGCGTAATAACGTGGGAAAACCGGCATGATAAGGATAGTTATCCGGAATCCCCGGGTGTACCGCATCCCCCTCCTCACGTTTTCCCGCCTGGACCCCCCGACAGGATTTCATCACCGGCCCTCCGGGCCATAGCATCCTTCCGGCAGTCTTGCAACGTCACGGCACACGCGGGGTAAGAGATCGGCTGCGGGAACTCTGCTGGACACTCACTCTTTTCTCTGACGTGAACCTGAGAAAATGCCGGCGTACTCCTGTTTTTTCACGAATTATTGCCTCGTGTGCAGTCAGACCCGGGTTCCCGGGTGAATGTCTCTGTCATAATCCTTGACCTCGGGCCATTTTTGTTGTGTTCATGAGTTCAAATAACGGAAATTAACGTCACGCCGGAATAGCCCGAATCAAAATAGAAATGATGAAATAATGAATAATCATAGGTGACTTTGAATATTTCCCGGTAGCAGTAGCGCAGAGAATCACGTGCCGGGCAGGAAAATCTCGTGGAATTATCATGTCTTCCCGGCGCATCGCTCTTGCAGGAATAATCATTCTCCTGTTTCTCTGGACCATCGTGGTGGGTTCCTTTATCCGGCCCGTGCAGCCCAGCCTGGCCCCGCTCACCCCGGCTGACACGCTGGATGAGATCATGGCACGCGGGAAACTTGTTATCGCTACCGACTCGGCATATCCCCCCAATTCAGCATTAATCCCCGGAGCCAGCCGCACTGCGGATACCCTCTGCGCCCGGAACGAATATACTGCTGGTGAATTCACCGGCTACAATATCGCAGTAGCCGTGGAGATCGCCCGGAGGCTCGGAGTTGAACCCTGTTTTGTCACGCCGACAAGGACAGAGATCATCAGTGGCGGCTGGGATGACCGGTGGGACATCCATATCGGGTCACTGGCCATCACGCCGGAACGCATGCAGGTGGTGTACTTCACCCGGCCGTATTATGCCGGCCCGGTGAGCCTGTTCGTGAATTCGCAGAACACGGCCTATTCGGATTTAAGCTCTCTCTCCGGAAAGAAGATTGGCGTATGCGCCGGCTGTATTTCTGAGCATTACCTGGATGGCACGCTCGACTTGCCCGGACAGAAGATCGATTTCGCGATCAAAAACGCCACGATTGTCGCTTATGAAAATGAAGCAGTTGCCTTAACAGACCTTGCTTTCGGGGATGGGGTGAACCTGGATGCTGTTCTCACCAACCAGCCCCTTGGTGAGGACGCACTGAAAAATGGCCTGCCCATCCGGCAACTGGGCGGGCCCGTTTTTTATGACTACGATGCAGCTGCAGCAGATAAAAAAAGCAGCAGGGATCCGGCCACGCTGGTCAAAACGGTGAACGCCATTATCCGGGAGATGGACGAGGATGGCACACTGCTCCGTTTCTCACAACACTACTATGGGCGCGATCTCGTCACGGATACCGCCCGGTTCAATATCACTGCACTCGAACCGGTTAACGGTTAGGAAGAGACCATGAAAAGCACCTGGTTCTGGCGCCGGAAGCTGACAGCCCGGTTGATCTGCTCGGTCCTCCTCTTCTCCCTGCTGATCATAAGCCTTGTGGGCAGTATCGCCTACTTCCAGGCAACCCAGTCCCTTACCCGCTCGGTCTATGACAGGCTCGATGGGGTGGCCACCTTAAAAGAGGATGTGCTGAACAACTGGGTTGAAGACCAGACGCAGAATGTGGTGATGATAGCTGGGATCCCGGGAATCCGCAGGCAGTCCGGCCTCCTGCTGTCATCGCCCAATAATTCCCCGGAACGAAAATTGGCGTATGATGAGCTCTCCGCGTTCCTGCCCCAGGTGGTCTCCCGGACAACCTACACGGATGAAATATCCATTATTGACCTGAATGGCACGATCGTTGTCTCAAGCGTTAAGGCTCATGAAGGGCAGTCGGTTGCCACGGACCTGTATTTCTCAGAAGGCAGATCCAGAACGCTTGCAATGATGGTCAATGCTTCATCACCCGATGAAAAGCCGGCCATCATGATTGCAACACCGTTATTCACTACGCAGGGAAAGCGTATCGGCGTACTTACGTCCCGCCTATCCCTTACCCATATTGATCGTATTATTCTCAAACGCACCGGCCTTGGGACCAGCGGGGAAACCTATCTTGTTGACCGGGCCGGGAGGATCCTGTCAGAAACCCCGCTCATGACAAACGGGACATCTTCGCAATTCGCCCGGTCCGAAGGGATCGATGCTGCACTCGGGGGCACCGATGGCTCCGGCTTTTACCGGAATTATGCAGGTGTGCCCGTAGTGGGGGTGTACCGCTGGGTGGATAACCGGGACATGGCCCTGATGACGGAGATGAGCCAGGAAGAGGCATTTGCCCCGGCACGGGACCTTGCCCTGACAATCTTTTATATCGGGATCCTCCTCTCCCTGATCCTGGCAGCCGGGATGTACCTGCTGGCACGCCAGATAACCCGGCCCATTCTTGAAATTGCAGACACCGCAGCCCGGGTCACAAAAGGAGACCTCACCCGGGAAGCGCCGGTCCTGACGGATGATGAAGTCGGCCATCTTGCCCATGCCTTCAACCAGATGACGAAAAAACTGCGGCAGACCCTGGAAGGTCTTGAGGAGAACCTCCG
>JBAYMI010000127.1:0-6464 GCA_041663625.1 Methanoregula sp. | reverse complement strand
TCATGGTCCCGGCATCGATATTCAGGTACGGGTCGATCTTGACCGCGGTCACCCGGTATCCGCGGTTCTTCAGGATCCTTCCCACGGATGCCGCCGTGATGCCCTTGCCCAGACCGCTCATCACACCGCCGGTAACAATGATGTATTTCACTAGAGATCTCCCCGATTGCTGTATATTTTACTCACAATCCGTATTAGTGTTATCTTACAGCGTCGGAAAACACGGTGCGTGAACAGGGCATAGGCAGCACTGCAAAGTGCGGGAGTGATGCGTTTCTGACAATTTCTGGTAAAGATTCATGTATGCACAAATGAAAAACTGGATCATGCAATCCAGGTATATTCTGACTATCCTTGCAGTCCTCATCCTTGCCACCTGCACCGTTGCACCGGTGATGGCGGGTACGGAGAACATCACGGACAATGCCACTACTTACTTCAACATCGCCCAGCTCGCGATCAGCACCGGTGATTATACGAAAGCAGTCCAGTATTTCGACATGACGCTTGCCGAGAACACGACCCTGATTGGCAAGAGCGACACGCTCATGTACACGTACAAGGACAAGACTGCTGCCCTCACCGATCTCGGCAGATATGACGAGGCCCTTGCAACCGCCAATGCCGGCCTTGCCCTGTACCCCAACAGCACCGGGCTCTGGAACAACAAGGGATATGCCCTGTACAAGGCGGGAAAGAACAACGAGGCAGCTGATGCATACAGCCGCGCCGTCACCATTGAACCGGACTACCTGAAGGGCTGGATCAACAAGGGTATCGCCCTCAACGCATCCGGCAGATACCAGGATGCAATCGTTGCTTACAATGCAGCCCTTGCCATTGATAACGAGAGCCGCGACGCCACTGACGGACTGGCCGCTGCCAGGGCCGGCGCTGCTTCAGCCCCTGTCACCTCGGATACCATGCTCATCCTCCTCGCGGTTATCGTGATCGCAGCAGTCGGAGTAACGGCCTGGTTCGTGAAATCCCGCAAGCCTGAAAGCACTGATAAAGAGCAGGCCGGAAAGAAAGACGGGAAAGAGAAGAAGCAGAATAAAAAATAATTTTTCCGGTTTTTTTATTTTTTTAACGGTATTTTCAGGGTTCACGGGTTACCGCAAACGCGGCGGAGGTCCGCGAGAGCAGGCAGGTTTCAGTACCGTTCCCCAGCCGGGCTTCGCCTTCGCAGAATGCCACCCGCCTTCCTTTCCGGATCACGCGTGCCTCGGCATACACGGTGCCCTCGCGAACCCCCTTGATGAAACTGGTGGATTCGGAGATGGTGGCTATCCCTTCGCCATCGGCAAGCTGCGAGTAGACAGCCAGTGCCATAGCCTCATCGACCAGTGCAACGAGCATCCCGCCCTGGAGCCAGCCCACGCCATTGTGCATGTCCGGCCGCACATCCATCTTCAGGACCGCCCTGCCCTCTTCAGCGCTCACGACATCGATGCCCATCTGGCAGAAAAAAGGGTTTGCCGATCTCCCGTCCTTTTGTACCCGTTCACGGTAGTTCATGATGCTCCCATGAGTTTTTTTCCGGGCGGGGATTAAGATTGCCCCTCATAATCCAATCCCCGCTCCCGGCATCCCGCCCCCCACTACCACCGCTGCCACCGCCGCCGCCCCGGCACCCATCCTTAATATGCCAAAACGTGAGACCACTCATGCATGCAGGATACGGAAACAAAAGAGATGCTCGCCGACCTTGTCTGGCTGAACGCGGTGATTGCAACGGAACTGATCCAGATTACCGAGAACACCTCGGCGATCCTGCGGAAATCCGCCCCGCCGGCCAGCTGCCTTGTGGAGCACAAGGCCCTGCGCGAGACTGCGCTCGCCATGGCAGAGAAATACAGGAAAGGCACCATGCTTGCCCAGCACCTCGGGAAACACCAGTAACGTTATTGGCAATCTTTCCCAATCATTATGCAGATAACCCGCCGGTCACCGTACTGCGCTGCGCGAGGACGAATACGTGCAGGAGCCGGCATATACCAGCAGGATACTTCCTGCACTGAAATACCATGACAACCGCCCCGGAAATTCCCTACAGCCTCGTGATCCCTGCCTATAACGAGGAGTCACGGATCACCCCGCTCCTTGAGGGGATCGGCCGGTTTGACGGGGAACTCATTGTAGTCTGCGACGGGACGGACCGGACCGCGGATGTTGTCGGGACGATTGCAGCCGGACGGCCGGATCTCACCATCCGCTGCCTCAGGTTCGATCACCGGCTCGGGAAAGGCGGGGGGGTCATTGCCGGCCTGACTGCAGCACGGGCGCCGCTGGTCGGGTACTTCGATGCCGACGGTTCGACCGGTATTCATGAGATGCTCCGCCTCTTTGCTGCGGCAGCTTCCGTTGACGGGGCGATCGGATCGCGCTGGGTGCCCGGGTCGAACCTGACCATCCGCCAGGGATGGATGCGCCGGATGGAGAGCCGCATGTTCAACCTGATCATGAAGATCCTGTACGGGCTCCCCTACTACGACACCCAGTGCGGGGCCAAGGTCTTCCGGAAGGCCGCGGTGGATGCGGTCCTGCCGGCCATGGTCTCGCGGGGGTTCGAGTTCGATGTGGAGCTGCTCTGGCGGCTCCGCTCCGCCGGGTTCACGATCATCGAGGTGCCCAT
Source organism: Methanoregula sp. (assembly GCA_041663625.1). Taxonomy (GTDB): domain Archaea; phylum Halobacteriota; class Methanomicrobia; order Methanomicrobiales; family Methanospirillaceae; genus Methanoregula. The sequence goes on along the minus strand of JBAYMI010000127.1, from coordinate 3,829 downwards.
TGAATGGCAGAACAAGAGCGATTCGCGGGTGAAGAAGCGGGACATGATCGGGATGCTCTCAGGCCTCATCAGCGTCAGGTTCCGCCGGAGCAAAGTATGATCCTGCTGTCCCCCGGAGAGCAGAAGAAGGAAGCATTCCGGCTCTTCGAGGACGGGAGATACCAGGAGTCACTCGCGGTCTGCAACCAGCTGCTGGAGGGCGGGCGCGACCCGGCCCTCGAAGTCCTGGCTGCCACCAACCTCTACTACACCGGCCGGTATGAGGATGCCGAGGTCTTCTTCCGCGACCTTGTCGTGAGGATGCCGGACTCTTCCTATGTCCACAGCTACCTGGCGAAGGTGCTGGAGGCCCGGGGGGACGAGGGGGCGATCGCGGAGTACGCCACGGCCGTCCACCTGGACCCGACCAACCAGGACGCCGTGCGGGGCTCTGCCGAATATCTCCTTGCCCGGAAGGATTACCGCGGGGCTCTGCCCCTGCTCCGGCGTCTTGTCCAGCTCGCAGCAAAGCCGGGCGATGTCAGGAGCCTGATGCGTGCCCTCATCGGGATCGGGGCAGGAGACGAGGCGCTTGCCATCCATGCCCGGCATGCCGAAGGAACGGCTGCGTCGCAGGAATACATCGATGCCCTGCTCATCACCGGGCAGTATCGCGCTGCGGCCGGATCTGCCCTCTCGCTCTGGCGCGAGACAAAGGATCCCGCAGTCCTCCGCACGCATCTTGCTGCACTCTCCGGATACGACCTCGCGGGATCGCTCGAGACCTATGCCACCTACCTGGCTGATCAGCCGGACGGCGCAATTCTCTGCGATTACGTCCGTATCCTGCACACCAGTGGCAGGACAGAACAGGCGCTTGACGTTGCAGGAGAACTCCTGGCACGCTGCCCGAAGGATCCCCGCTACCGCCTGCTGGAATGCGATCTCCGTGCCGCCCTGGAAGACCAGGCCGGTGCGCTTGCACGCTATGAGAGACTGGTGCAGGACGAACTTGCCACGAAGAACGACATGGAGGCGCTCGCGCTGGTTATTGGCGGGTACCGGCAGTTCATCACCGGTTGCCTGCCTGCCGCAGAGGCGGAACACCGCTTCCTCGCACTCGTCTCCGGGGACCCAAATGTCGTCAGCCTGCTGGAGACCGCCCGGTTGTACGAGGACTGCGGCAGTCCTGCCGAAGCCCGGTCCTGGTACTACCGGGCGTACCGGGCAGACTTCCTTGCCGGGGGGCCCGACTATGCCCTCTTCCTTGCCAGGAGCGGGGAGGAACGGGAGTGCGAGAAGGTGATGCTCTACATCCTTGCCAATGTGCGCAAAGGGGCAGACCTTGTGCGGGTTGCATCCATCATCGTGCAGGAGGACGGGCGGATGCGCACGATGAAGCGCCTGACGGGCCAGTTGATCAAGAAACTGGAATCGCAACGGGCATCCTTAAGTACGGAGGGGCTCGAACTGCTGGCCATTGCTTTTTTCCTTGCCGCGTCCCATGCCCGGGAAGAGAACGATTACGCGGGATGCAAGTACCTCTGCCTCTGCGGTATAGACGTGATACCGGCCCATGCGCAGGCTATCCGGCTCGAGGACTACCTTGCCCTTCTCCGGAACTGCAAGGAGCAGTCGCTTGCCGATCGCCCGGTCATGCACGACCGGCCGGTGCCGGAACGGCACGGTGCCGAATCCCCCGCACAGGCAATCACCGACCAGCTCGGCCTCGACGGGCAGGAGCAGAAGATCGTCTCGTTCCTCCGCTCGCACCGGAAGGCAAGCGAGATGGAGCTGCGCAAGCTGCTCGGGACCCGCCGGGTGGCAGGGATCGTGAACCGGCTCGTGCAGAAGGCGGCATCGCAGGGTATCTCCCTGATCGAGAAGAAAGGCATGGGGGAGGATGGAGAGATCTATGAATACACCGGATCCTGAACGGATGGCAAAGAACCGGCTCCTGGGCACCAGCATCATCAACGCGCTCAGGCGGGGAACTGTCCCTGCCGGCGGGCTCGAACGGATAGCGGTCGGGCTGGACGTGGAAGAGGGCGTGATCGGAAAACAGCTGGATTACGTGGCGCAGGGGGGTGGCGATCTCAAGTTCATCCGGGGAGAGTACGGGTGCGGCAAGACATTCCTTGTCGCCCGGGCCCTCGAGATCGCCCGGGCCAAGGGATTTGTCACGTCCCATGTCGTGATATCGCCGGGCACGCCCCTGCATAAGGTGAAAGGTGTCTACCAGCAGATCTGTGCCAACCTGCGGACGAGCGGCGAGGAGCACGCCATGAAAGCGATCGTGGACACCTGGCTCTTTGGCATCGAGGAGCGGCTGTTGTCGGTCGACGGGAAGGAGACGGACGATGCGACACTGGCGGCGGCAACCGAGCGGGAGATCGAAGCCGCCCTGTCCGGGATATCCGAAATGAACTCCGCGCTTGCAGCCACCCTCCGGACCTATTACCGGGCCAACAATGCCGGCGATTTTGCTATCGCCCAGGCAGCTCTTGGCTGGATCTCCGCCGAACCCAACATAGGCCGGGATCTCAAGCAGAAGGCAGGGATCCGGGGCGACATCGACGATTCCATCGCATTCGTCTTCCTCCGGGGCCTTGTCTCGATCATCCACGGGGCGGGATACAGCGGCCTTGCGATAGCAATCGACGAGATGGAGACTACGCAGGGACTCCAGCGGAACCAGCGGGAGAAGGGTTACCAGACGCTCGTGCAGATCATCGATGCAATCGACAGCGGAGGAATGCCCCGGTGCTACTTCCTCTTCACGGGCACGCCTGCCCTCTTCGAAGGCTCCCGCGGGATCCGCTCCCTGCCCCCGCTCTATGACCGGATCAGCGTGGTGCAGGACGATACGTTCAGGAATCCCCGCCAGCCGCAGATCATCCTCTCGAAGTTTGACACTTCAAAACTCGAACTCGTGGCCCTCAAGGTCGTGGATGTCTATGCAGAGGCATATGGCGAGCCGGACCGGGAGCGGATCTCGCACCGGTTCATCCGCGCCATGATCAAGAAGATCACCACCCGCTTTGGCGGCCGGGTGGATGTCATCCCGCGGATCTTCCTCAAGGAGTTCGTGGATATCCTCGACAAGTGCGAGCTGTACGAGGATTACAATCCCCACGACGCCTATGACTTCGACGCGGAGCACCTCAAAGGAGAACTCAAAAAAGAGGAGGAGGCCGTCATGGTGGTCACGTTCTGACCGGCGGATCAATCATGTCACTATTTTACATTCCGGAGACATACCACTCAGGCATGTGCGTGAAACGGGTGTGCCTGACAGTGCTGGTTGCAGCCCTGCTCCTTCTTGCCATGCCCGCATCCGCGTCCCCCGCTCTCACGATCAATTCCTCGACAACCACGGCGCATATCGGGGATACGATCCTGCTGGACGGCACGGTCACCGGTATCAATACCATCGCCGTGTACCTCTTTGTAACCGGGGATGGTCTTGACTCCCGGGGCGTTGCGCTCGACAACCTCAACATCCCTGCCGGCCGGGGCATGTTCACCACGGCCCCGGTCCAGATAGCGGACGGCAGCTGGACGTACGCGTGGGATACATCCATCATTGTCGGCACGCTCAAGCCCGGCAACTATACGGTATATGTGGTGGGTTCCCCGGTTGATCGCCAGCGGTTCCTCCAGACGGAATACGCAACCGCGGAGATCACGTTCCTGCCTTCCGACCGGCCGGTTGCAGAGACGCCGCTCGATCCGGTCCTGGCGGTTGCCGGGTCCATGGGTGCGGTAATTCTCTGTGCAGCCGGGCTGCGACGGGAATAATTTTCAAGGACTGCCAGCCCCGGTTTCTCATAGATTCTTTTTTACGCGT
>JBAYMI010000126.1:0-6464 GCA_041663625.1 Methanoregula sp. | reverse complement strand
GGAGTTGTCGTCACCTGCGTTACCTGTTCCGTGTGCGACACGGCCGATGTTGCCGCAGGTGTGACAGCGGCAGCCTTTTTCGGAGAGTCCGGCGAGGGGATGCTCAGGCAGCCTGCCGTGAGAGGCAGGAGCAGAAGCATGACCACAACAAAAACAGCGAATGCCGATGCTGCGGACTTCATAAGGCATCCCCCATCTGGTCGGCAGTATTCTGCAGCCGGATCACCAGGGTCTCCAGTTCCGCAGAAAGATCGGCCGGAAGACTGACCGAGATCCGTATGTCACGGTAGGCCTGGGCAAGGTCCGTTAAATCCTTCTGCACCAGCTTCAGCGGGACCTTGGCTGCTTCGAGGTTCCCGGTGGCGAGTATTTTCTTTGCCGTATTGATATCGGTCTTGGTTGTTGACAGGACCGGCTCGGCATCGCCAATATTGAGCATGACCGGGACAAGGTCGGCATTGATCGTTTCTGCCAGTCCCACGGCACGGTCTGCCTGGTCGATGAAGAACCGGAGCCGGACACTGTCCGGCACCTGAGCCTGGACAAGCGCAAGTTTTGTATTGAACTCTGCCGACAGCGGCAGGATCTGCAGGTTTACGGACTGGACTGCCAGATCCGATTTGGCGGTGAGGGCAGCCTGCACATCGGGCCGTTTTGACGAGAAGACATCGAGCGCCCGCTGTGCGGAGGTGGTGTCGTAGCCTCCGGCCTTGAGCGTGTCGAGGATCTGCTGCCCGTTGTTCACCCATGCGTCAAAATCCGCCAGCTGGCCGGCCTTCCGCACCTCCCAGTAAGTATCCTTCTTTTCAAGGATGTACGGGTTGTTCTCCTTTGCATCCGCTATCTGGACGGCAAGAGCATCCCATTTCCCCTGCCCTTTGGTCATGACCGTCCAGGTCGCGGCCTGGAACTGTCCGGTCGTGTTGCGCATCTCCGCGATCAGCGCATCCACCTCAGGTTCAGTTGCAGCCTCCGGGATGCGGGCCTCTTCTGCCCGGAACTCCGCGAGAAGCCGGCTCATGCCGGATGTGTCCGAGCCATAGAGCGTACCGCAGTACGTCACGGCCGTGTTCATTTCATAGTCCTTGTCCAGTGCAACCCATGCAAGGTGTGTCTGCCGGATCTCGACCGTGTGCAGGGCCGTTGTATTGTCCGCAGCGGCAGCGGGAAGAGCGAGAATGGCAAACGCCGCAACAAGAATGCAGGCGATGAGCAGGAAGGGCCGATATCCCGCCGGTAATTTCCCATCATGGATACGGGATCCGCGTACGGAGTTCCGGAAAAAAACCATTGCTGATCCCTGCATTGTTAACAGGAAGTATTGTTCTCCGGGTATCAAAAGATTTGCCGGCCCCGGTCGCGGATTTCTGCCCGTTCGTGCAGTCAGATACCCGGTTTAAGGTTTCCCAAACACCACGATCCGGTTGGTGTTGGTGCCGCAGGCATTGTTGTCCACACCCCAGATGTTGGAGGTCTTGGTGAAGACCTGCTGGTTGATCAGGATACAGGTGCAGGTGAACCCGGCATCGGTTCCCAGCGGGACTACGTGCTCCTCGAGCCGGATCGTCCGCTTGCGCACCTCGCCAACCTCGAACGCAACATATCCCCCCGGGGCCGTGATGCGGAAGAGCTCGACAAAGACCCGGCCCATGACCGCGGCCCAGTCTTCGATGGTCCGTGCCATCGTGATCCGGCTGCCAATCGCTTTTTCATCGAGCCCGTTGAACCAGCAGCGGAGCCAGTTATCCTCCCGGTACTGCACGATGTCCAGGAATGGCGGCGAGGTGACGGTCAGCTGCACGGACCCGTCGGGAATCTCCGCAGTTGCCTGCGCATCTCCCGTGAGGAGCTTGGCGTTTTTGCCGGCCCGGGCAAGGTTCCGGGTCTCCTCATCGGTCAGGGTGTTGAGCAGGCTCTTGGTCTTGGTGAGGATGATCTTCCGGGTATCCCGATACTCCGGCACCTGGCTGCGCTTCTCGTTGATCTTCCGCTGGCTCTGCGGAGAGACGGCCTGGTTGGGGGGGAGCGTGTACACCGAGAAGAACCCTTTCGAGTGGCCGGTCAGCCGGTTGGTTGCGACCATGGCGATCCAGCGGTCGATCATGTCGTCGCGGTGTGCCTCCTTGCGGGCGAGCAGATACTCCCGCAATGCAACGATCTCCTGCTCGGTTCCTGGATCGTAGAACATCGAGAGGTCGCGATCCGCAGAACCTCCCTCGCGGGGGATGAGGGAGAGGCGCTTCTCCACCGCTGCGATGTCCGGGGGGAAGAAGCGGGGCTCGGTCATGATCCGGGAGAGCGGGTTGGCATCGTTCGCTATCACATTGCGCCCGAGCACGCCGGCCTCAATGACGGTTGTCCCCCGCCCGCTGAAGGGATCGTAGACCGTATCCCCTTTCTTTGTCAGGAGGCTGATGAAGAAGCGGGGCAGCTGTGGTTTGAAGCACGCCCGGTACGAGATCTCGTGGATCGATCCGCCCTGCCGCTGGCGCGAGGTCCAGAACTCGCCGGTGAACTTCGCAACTTTGGTGTCCCCGACAAGCACCGGCTCTGCCTGCACGGGCTCACCCGTGGGCGACACCGCGTGCTGCAGGAAGCCGGGCAGGTCATCGGCAGCAGGAGGACGGGATCCGATCGTCATAGCGTAACAACAGCTTGGGGAACCAAGCATATTAGGCTGTATGGTACGGGTTTGCTGATGCTGCCTCCACCGATATGCTGAATTGCCGGGCGGAATATAGGGTCTGTGAGAGGCAATGATGACCACGGTGGGAAAAGAGTTCATGGAGAAGACAAAATACCGGTACATCGGCAGGAGCGACCAGCAGAAGGGCCTGCCCCAGCCGCTGCTGGAGATCCCGGCGGACCCTGAGAGACCGGTCATCGATCTCCCGCAGCCGGCTTCACTGGATATTCCGCTGCTCGATCTCCGGGCAGCGATCGGGCAGCGGCAGAGCATCCGGAGCTACCTGCACGAACCCCTTACGCTGGACGATCTCTCCTTCCTCCTCTGGTGCACGCAGGGCGTCAAGAGAGTATTCGGATCGCAGGCAACGTTCCGCACGGTCCCTTCGGCCGGCGCCCGGCACGCGTTCGAGACGTTCCTGCTGGTCAATGATGTGGACACGCTGGAACCGGGCCTGTACCGGTACCTCGCGCTCTCGCACCGGCTCCAGCAGGTCGGCACCGATCCGACCATTTCCCACGAGATAACGAACGCCTGCTTCGACCAGCAGTTCATCCTCCGGAGCGGGGTGGTCTTCCTCTGGACCGCGGTCCCGTACCGGATGACGTGGAGGTACGGCGAGCGGGGCTACCGCGATCTCCATCTCGACGCCGGACATGTCTGCCAGAACCTGTACCTCGCGGCAGGAGCCGTGGGGTGCGGAGTGTGTGCCATCGCGGCGTTCGATGACGATGCCATGAACGCGATTCTCGGGATCAACGGAGAGGACCAGTTCCTGATCTATCTCGCAACCGTGGGGAAAACAGAGGACGGGGCGATCGCCACGCCCGATAGTTAGGCCTTCTTGTAGCCGCCGATCGTATCGAATGCTGCGGGGTACCGGACCATGCCGCCGATGCCGTCGAGTGCACCGGGCTTCAGGGGCAGCGCCATGAACACATCATCCGCACAGGGGAAGGGCGCGGTTATCCGGGAGTCTTTTGCCGCGGTGAAGCCGAAGCGGGGATAATACCCGGGGTGGCCGATCACGATCACGATGCGGTTGCCGAGCCGCCGGCACTCGCTGAGCCCTGCCTCGGTGAGGGCCTTGCCGAGGCCCATGCCCTGGAAGTCCTGGTGAACCCCGAGCGTTGCGAGCGCAAGCGCGGGGGTCTCGATCGTACCGGAGACGATAGAGATCGGGCAGAACAAAATATGCCCGATGATATTGTCGTCGTATACGGCGACAAGGGAGAGATCCGGGTCGATATCCCCTTCGTCCCGCAGGGCATCCACGAGCCGTGATTCCTGGTCCTGCGCGAATGCCTGGAGGTGAAGCTCGAATATTGCGGGGGCATCTTCAGGTTGTTCAGGCCGGATAAAAAAAGAATCCATCTCTACATGTTGGACGCGATGTGTGATAAGGGCGCTTGTGTCGGTAGTGGACAGGGGCACCGAACAGTACTCTCTCGTAGAGAGAACATCAGGCTTTGTTTGCCTTCCCAAAAGATTTCAGTATACGCGGACAGTATCAGGATATCCTCAGCAGCCGCTCGTTCTCCCGGAGCCACTGCCGCCGGCGCTCGTAGTCCGGCATCAGCGCCTCAACCTTGTCCCAGAACTTCTTTGAATGATCCATCTGCCGCAGGTGGACCAGCTCGTGGACGATCACGTAATCCACGATCTCCAGGGGAGCCTGGATGAGCCGCCAGCTGAAATTGAGCCCGCCCGTGCTCGTGCAGGAACCCCAGCGCCGCCGGGCAGCGCTGATCCTGACCGATGCCGGGGAATAGCCGGTCATCATCGAGAAATACATGCACCGGGAACCGATCTCCTTCCGGGCTTCGGCAACGTACCAGCGGTGCAGCGCGGTACGGATGTCGGGCTGTGCGGTCCGGGAGACAACGAGCCGGTCGGTGCGTTCGATGAGCCCCCTGCCGTCATCAACAAGATGCAGGGGGTACGGGCGGCCAAGGAACCAGAAGATCTCGCCCTCCTCGTACCGGTGTACGACTGCCTGCGGCCGCTGCTTCATCGCGGCAACGGTCTTCCGGATCCAGCCCTGCTTCTCCTGGACGAACGCATCGATCCGGGCAGCAGAGACCTTCAGGGGCGCCCGCACGATCAGCCGGGCTTCGGGCGTGATGACCAGCGCGATCGTCCGACGGCGGGAGCGGACAATCTTCTCTACGGGGATATCATCCATGGCAGGCAGGTCTCTTCTGGTAAAAATGGTCAGCGGGAGGAGGGAAAAAAGGTGCGGGAGGCTGCACGGGCCTGTCAGTGAACAGGCATTTCGTTCGGCCCGTCGCTGATCACTTTGCCGTCCCGGAGCCGGATAATGCGGTGGAAATACTCCTTGTGCCAGTCCTCGTGCGAGACCATCACCACGGTCTGCTGCATCTCTTCGTTGATCTCGTGGAAGAGGTCGAGCACCATCCGGGAATTCTCCGAGTCGAGGTTCGCGCACGGCTCATCAGCAAAGAGGATGTCCGGCTTGTTCACGATCGCCCGTGCAATGGAGACCCGCTGCTGCTGGCCCCCGGAGAGTTCGCGGGGGAGGTGATCCTTCCGGTCGAAGAGGCCGATCCTCTTTAAGATCTCATGGCTGGCGTCTGTCATTTCGGCTTCCGTGCGATCTTTCCGGAGCATCGCCGTGAGGGAAATATTCTCCATCACGGTGAGATCGGGGACCAGCGCATAATCCTGGAAGACATACCCGAGCTTGTAGAGCCGGAACATGGTCTTCTCGTAATCTGTCAGGGCAAGGACATCGATCCCGTCAATATCGATCCTTCCGGAAGTCGGCAGGTCCAGCAGGCCCAGCATATGCAGGAGCGTTGTCTTGCCGCTCCCGCTCGCGCCCATGATGCCGACGAACTCTCCTTTTTCAATCGTGAGCGACACGCCGTCAAGGGCCCTGACTTCGACAGTTCCCATATGGTAGATTTTCCGCAGATCGGTAATCTCGATCATATCAGGCCCTCATGGCGGACTGGATATCCTCGCGCGAGACCTGGTACGCCGGGACATACCCGGCCACGACCGATGCAGCGAACAGGATCAGGGAGTTTATGAGGAGATCCAGGGGCGTCAGGTACAGGGTAGCAGACCACTCGGGAGTTACAATCGGATTCAGTGCCAGGTATACTGCCAGGATCGAGGTGATGATGACGCCAAAAGAGATCCCGAGGACTGCCATGATGATGACCTGGAACCCGTAGTTGTGCATGATGACCTCCTTGTCCACGCCGATTGCCTTGAGAATCCCGATCTGCCGGCGGCTGTTGAGGGTCTTGATGGTGATCACGATGAAGAGGACGACCGTGGTGATGATGATGCCAACGATGAGGGAGACCATGTTGATGATGGCAAAACTCTGGAGGGCCCGGCCCATACTCTTACTGAGCAGGTCCGCGGTCGTCTGCACTTTCTGCGAGACCCCGTACTGCTGGAGCTCGTCCCTGATGAACTTCTCAGAATACCCGGGTTTTGACTTCACGGTAATGTAGTCCGCGTAGTCGAGCGACTTTCCTTCTACCAGCGCCAGGTCACTCATCGTCACGTAGATCGTGTTGTCTGAAGAATACCAGCCGGTGGAATAGATGCCCTTGATACGGTAGTCTTTCGTATACCCGTTGGCCCATTCAATCGTGATCGAATCTCCGACACGGACACCACCCAGCGATGCCTGGAACTCGTCCGCTTCCTTAACCGTTGCATCGCCTGCCACCGGCTTGCCGATGATGACTTCCCCGGTATCTGCATCGCCCAGATAACTTCCGGCGATCATCTTTGT
>JBAYMI010000125.1:0-6479 GCA_041663625.1 Methanoregula sp. | reverse complement strand
TTTTGTACAGGGTGTGACATGCAGATTGGTGAACTCCCCCTTCCGGAAAACCTGAAACAGCACTATCTCAGTGCCGGGCTCCTTGAACTCTACCCCCCCCAGGCAGAATGTGTCAATAAGGGCATGCTCGCCGGTAAGAACCTGCTGGTTGCCATACCAACGGCAAGCGGCAAGACGCTTATCGCCGAGATGGCCATGCACTGCCAGATCGCCCGCAAGGGAAAGTGCCTGTATATTGTTCCCTTGAAGGCACTGGCCAGCGAGAAGTTCGAGGAGTTCGGCAACAAGGGGGTCCGGGTTGGCATTGCAACCGGCGACTTTGACCGCCGGGACGATATGCTGGGCAGGAACGATATCATCGTTGCCACGAGCGAGAAAGTTGACTCGCTCCTGCGCAACAATGCCCGGTGGTTATCGGATATCTCCCTGCTTGTCATCGACGAGATACATCTGATCGACTCCGCCAACCGTGGCCCGGTCATCGAGATGGTCATAGCAAAGATGCGGTACCGGAACCCGTCCATGCAGATCATCGGGCTCTCGGCCACCATCGGCAATCCGAAGGTCCTGGCCGGGTGGCTGGACGCTGAACTGGTCACGAGCACCTGGCGCCCGGTGGATCTCCGGCAGGGAGTCTTCTGCAAGGATCGCATCCATTTCCGGGAGGGGGAGCGCAAGGTAAAGGTCGTGTCAAAGACGTTCGATGACCTGAACCTCTGCCTCGATACCATCGAGGAGGGGGGGCAGTGCCTTGTCTTTGTCTCGTCCCGCCGCAATGCCGAGGCATTTGCCAAACGGGCGGCGGGGGCTATCAAGAGCGAGGAGCCGGCACTGAAGGAATACGCCACGGAGCTCGAAAAGACCGCAGAGACCGAGATGGGCAAGACCCTTGCCACCTGCATTGCCCGCGGGGCGGCATTCCACCACGCCGGCCTCAGCCGGCCGGAGCGGAAGATCGTTGAGGAGGGGTTCCGGAAAGGGTTCATCAAATGCATCTCCTCCACCCCGACCCTTGCTGCGGGGCTGAACCTGCCGGCACGCCGCGTGATCATCCGCGACTACCTCCGGTTCACCGCGGGAGAGGGGATGCAGCCCATCCCGGCGAGTGAGTATCACCAGATGGCAGGACGGGCCGGGAGACCCCGGCTGGATCCCTACGGGGAAGCCGTGCTGATAGCCAAGGACGCGGGGCAGGTAGAAGAACTCTTCGACTGGTATATCGAAGCCCCGGCCGAAGAGGTCCATTCGAAGATCGCCGAGGCCAGTGCTCTCTATACGCACGTGCTCTCCCTGATCGCTTCCGGGTTTGCCGGCACGCGGGGAGAGCTCGCGCTGTTCATGGACCGGAGCTTCTATGTCCACGAGCACCGGCAGGGCCGGCTCATGAAGAAGGCGGTGGATGCTGCCCTAAAGTTCCTTACCGATGCCGGGATGGTGCTTGAGGTCGGTGATCACATCGGATCCACAGAGTTTGGCACCCTTGTCTCACGGCTGTACATCGATCCGCGGAGTGCGGCACTGATAGTCTCCACGCTCCGCGAACGGGAAGAGTATGCCGATCTCGGCCTCCTCCATCTCATCTGCAGCACGCCCGACATGCCCAAGCTCTATGTCCGGAACACGGACCGGGTGGCGCTCGACCATATGATCGAGACGCACGAAGGCGAGCTCTGGATCCCGATTCCCGAAGAGGAGGAAGACCAGGAAGCATTTTATCGTGCGCTCAAGACGGCGATGCTCCTGACAGACTGGGCTGATGAACTTCCCGATGCACGAATCTGCGAGCGGTACTCGGTGGGACCCGGCGATGTGTTCGGCATGGTAGAGAGCGTGAACTGGCTGCTGCATGCCAGCGGGGAGCTTTCAAGGATGTTTGCAGGAGCGTTCCATACCCGGATCCGGGAGTACGAGACCTGCATGAAGAACGGTATCCGGCGCGAGCTCCTTCCGCTGGTGAAGCTCCGGGGCATCGGCCGGGTCCGTGCCCGCCGCCTCTTCAACAACGGTATCACCACACCGGAGGCCACCCTAGCTGCCGGCCTTGAGAGCGTCTCAAAGATCATTGGCCGGGGCATAGCCGAGCAGGTGTTTGCCCAGCTTGAGAAGAAGCGTGTGGTCACTTCAACTCCAGTGGTGGATGACGATAGTATGGCGGGACAGTCAACACTCTCCCGATTCAGGTGAGCGGATGGAACCGGACAGCACTATCTTTGAGATACGGGCGGCACGATGCAGCATTGACGACAAAGCCGGTACGCTCCGGGCACTCCAGGAGACGGCCCGGTGTTTCAACACCCATATCACCTGTTTCAACGCCGACCTGCTTGCTGGCAGGAGACACGCAGAGTCCGCGATGCGGCATGCCATCCGTGCATGTATAGCCGGCGAGACTATATCCAACACCCTGGAGATGGAGGCGCTGTTGTATGCTGCGGGATCACGGCAGTGCAATGTCGCGGCATCATTCGGGATCCACGAGGGCGAGAATAACCTGTGGATCTGTTGTTACCCTTCATGTGACGGAGTCTGGGATGCCTTATCTCCGGTAATGCAGCTCCAGGATGGATCCAGCTGGGATGCCATGGATCGCAGGAAACAGGAGCGGCTGATGCAGGTCTTTGGGATCACGAAGGAAGAACAGGATTCTCTTGATGGTGCAGACCGGTTTGCCGATCTTGTTCTGGAACGGGTCGCTCTCTTAGAGGTTATCCGGTAAGTGTAGCACCAGACACGTGCTCATGAGATCCCCTTGTAGTGGTCCTTAAAAAAATTGTCCTCCGGTAAAAAAAGTTTGTTTCACCGCTCAATATATCCCATTATGTTATTCTGGGCAGTGTTCACTTATTGGCATGGGAGAGAATATGGGCGATCGCGGGAACGATCAGTTCCGTTGTAGCAAGCGAGACTGCGGGTGTTGATCCCGGAATGCAGAAGATTGCCTTCCCATTATTGATCCCGGCAACGGCACGGGACAGCATCGCAGCCATGCCGATCTGTTCAATGCTCTTCATCCGGAAAAATTCGCCAAACCCGTCAATCTTCTTTTCCAGGAGAGGTGATATTGCCTCAATGGTGCAATCATCAAAGGTGAGGCCGGTACCTCCGTTGATAATAATGCAGTTAGCTTTTTTCATTGCCATAAACAGGGCATTACGGATCTCGCTGACCTGATCGGGAACGATGGCATAATAGGTCACAAAAATCTCCTTTTCCCTGAGGATGCCTTCTATTGTTTTTCCACTGGTGTCGTTCTCTTCTGTTCTTGTAGTTGAGACAGTGATGATTGCTGCTGTGATCTCCATGGACCGGATATGGGCATGACTCATAATGATGGTAGGTTATCTGTAATAATATTAAGAGAATATCGGATTAATCTCATTCTGCTGTTAATGAAAACTGAATAGTTGAATCATTACGTACGTCTGCAAGGGACACCCCCTTATTTCGTGTGGAGTTTATTTCCTGTCTGCTGCGCTTTTGGTATATTCTGAAAACCCCTGCCCGTGCTGCCAATGGATTTTCTGTTACTTATCACAAATTTTTTTTCGATTGATTTATATAGTATTAATTAAATATATAAAAATGGCTCTTTTTTATAACAAAAACAAAAGGATTGATGGTCTTTGTTTTTGTTTCCACACGAAACAAAGGGGTGTCCCCTTTGGCAGAATTGGTACCATATGGATATAGTTTTCTTTTATTGTTGTGCAATATTGACGGAAATATTCAGGTTAATAGTTTATATTAATAAAGCAGGAAATGTAAGAATTCTAAAAATAAATTACAGCAATTTTGACACCAATTTTAATAATAACTGTAAATCACACGAATTCCACACGAAATAAAGGGGTTTATAAGTGGTCAGACAGATCGATCGTTTTTTAGTCTCATCCCACTAATTCTCAGCTCCTCAGTATGCCTGAACCAGAAGACCCCTCCATGGGATTATTCAAAAAATATCTCACTAATAACAGGATATTCAAGGATCGCGAAGTGCTACGGCACTCTTACCGGCCCCAGATTCTGCCCCACCGGAAACCCCAGATTGATGAAGTGGCCTCTATCCTTGCCCCCTCGCTCAGGAATGAGACCCCGTCCAATATTCTTATCTATGGCAAGACCGGCACCGGGAAAACGGCATGCGTCAGGTACGTGGGATCGGAGCTGGAGAAGACCAGCAGCAAGATGGGAACGGTCTGCCGGATCGTCCACTTGAACTGCGAGGTGATCGATACCCAGTACCGGGTCCTGGCCCAGATCGCCAAGTGCCTTGATGTTGTCGATGAACTATCGAGCGACAAGACCCGGACCCACATCCCGATGACCGGGTGGCCGACCGATCAGGTGTACGCAGAACTGAAGAACCAGCTGGAGGCCGGTGGCGGTGTCCTTGTCATCGTACTCGATGAAATTGATAAGCTGGTCAAAAAGAGCGGTGATGATACGCTCTACAACCTCACGCGGATAAACTCTGACCTGAAAAATTCCAAGGTCAGTATAATCGGGATCTCCAATGACCTGAGCTTCAAGGACTTCCTTGATCCGCGGGTCCTGTCCTCACTCTCTGAAGAAGAGATTGTTTTCCCTCCCTATAACGCACCCCAGCTGGTAGACATTCTTGCCCAGCGTGCCGAAGGGGCGTTTGTTGCCGGTGCCCTTGCGGAAGGAGTCATCCCGCTCTGTTCTGCGCTCGCAGCACAGGAACATGGCGATGCCCGTCGTGCACTTGATCTCTTCAGGATCTCCGGGGAACTTGCGGACCGGGACGAATCCACCCAGGTCTCCGAAGACCACGTCAAGCAGGCCCAGGCAAAGATCGAGACCGACAGCATGATCGAATGCATTGCAACGCTGCCCACGCAGAGCAAGCTGATCCTCTTCTCGATGCTCATCCTCGAACAGCTGGGGCAGAATATCTTTACGAGCGGAGAGGTCTCACGTATATATCAGGACATCGCCCCGTCAATCGAGCTGGACGTGCTCACCCACCGGCGGATAACGGACCTGATCTCCGAGCTGAACATGCTTGGCGTTATCAACACCCGGGTCGTGAGCCGCGGGCGGTATGGCAGGACAAAGGAGATGTGGTTCGATGCAAACACGGGTAAGATCCGCGAGGTCGTACTCAAGGATACCCGTCTGAACGGACTCAAGGATCTCGATGTCTCCCAGATGGAAGGAAAGTGGTTGAAAACCTGGTTCAGGTGATAAAACATGGACGAAAAGGATCTCGAGCTCCTCCGAATCCTGGAGGAGAACAGCCGGCTGTCGACAGATGAAATCGCAACCATGACCAGCCTCGCAAAAGCAGAGGTTGAGCGCCGAATGGCAGCACTCGAGGCAGCACAGGTAATCAAGCGCTACTCAACGGTCATCAACTGGGAGCGGGCCGGCAACGGCGAGGTCTCCGCCATCATCGAACTGAAAGTCAGCCCCGAGCGTGACTTCGGGTACGACCGCATCGCCGAGCGCCTCTCAAGGTTCCGCCAGGTAACGAGCCTGCGCCTCATCACCGGGACCTACGATCTCCAGCTCATCGTGACGGGAAAGAATATGCAGGAGGTCTCCCGCTTTGTCTCCGAGCATGTGGCACCGATGGACCGGATCCGCGAGACCGCGACGCACATCATCATGAAGTCGTACAAGGAGAACGGCAACACGTTCTTTGAACAACCGGAGACGGAACGCCTTCCTATCAGCCCGTAAGGTGACATCATGCGGAACTTTGTCTCATCACGTGCACAGGAGATACCGCCTTCCGGCATCAGGAAATTCTTCGATCTCGTCCTCACCATGGAGGACGTCGTCTCTCTCGGTGTTGGCGAACCGGATTTTCGCACACCCTGGAACATCTGCGAGTCAGGCATCTACTCGATAGAGCAGGGTGTTACCTCCTATACCTCGAACCGGGGGCTCCAGACCCTGCGGGATGCGCTCTCGCATTACCTTGTGCAGCACTATTGCCTGAAATACGACAGCAACCAAGAGATGATCATCACCACGGGGGTATCTGAAGGACTGGATATCGCCGTCCGGGCAATTACGGACCCTGGTGATGAGATCCTCATTGCCCAGCCAAGCTATGTCTCGTACGGGCCCTGTGTGACTCTCGCCGGCGGAACACCGGTACCGATCAAGTGTGTTGAAAAAGATCACTTCAAGGTAAATCCCGATACCCTCGCGGAACAGATCACGTCAAAGACCAAGGCACTGATCATCAACTTCCCGAACAACCCGACGGGCGGCGTCATGACGGAGAGCGATCTCAAGGCGATCGCAGATATCGTGATCGATCACGACCTCGTACTCATCAGTGACGAAGTATATGCCGAGCTCACATATGAAGGACAGCACTGCTCGGCAGCAACGGTCAGCGATCTCTGGGAACGGACCATCACCCTCAACGGGTTCTCCAAGGCATATGCAATGACCGGGTGGCGGATCGGATATCTCTGCGCCCCGCAGGATCTCTGCGATGC
>JBAYMI010000124.1:0-6539 GCA_041663625.1 Methanoregula sp. | reverse complement strand
TTCAATAACTCACCAGGCCCGTTATCAAACAGGTTGTCCAGCTCGCCGTTGAACGACAGTTCCGTTTTTGTACCGGTCGGAATGTGGTACAGGGTCCGGCCATGAATCAGGTAATCCCCGTCCACTGCGTAGAGATAATCGCTGAAAGAACCATCGGTTTCGGCCAATACTATATTCTTCAGGGTCCTGAGATCGGTAAGATAGAGGACACTGTGATAAGCAGGAGTTCTAATGCCGGTTGTTTTTGTCCATACAAAATAATTCTCGGAGAAACAGTCCGGTTCAAACTTAACAATCCCCCCGGAAGATCCGATATTGGTCCCGGACGGGATGCTGATTTGTGTAAACGACTGGTTACCGGGCAACCCGGTCAGAGAGAACAGGGCCAGACCATCGCCCGGGTGACGCCTGATAACTTCAGAGCTGCCCCAGCCGATGCTGTAGGTTGCCGTGACAATATTATTGCCGCCAAACCCGGTCGGATCGTTCATACCGGAAAGATTATCGATCCTCGTGATATCGCCACGATCCGGTGAATAGACCAGCAGCTCCGCACCCGATACTTTCGTCTTCATGGAGTTCAGGGGCTTATTATAATTTGTTGCATCGTGGATGAGGATGCGGTTATTGTCTGCGATGAGGTTGAGTATATCATGTCGGGAGAAAGAGGCGAGCGGGGTATTGTTTTTCCCATCAAAGACATACAACCCTCCTTCCGATCCACGGAAGGTCTTTACCTTGGTTTTATGGAACACATAATACACTTTTCCATCTGTGATATCGAGAGATTGTATCTTTGTATAATAATTTGACACGGGAGGAATCTCCAGTGTCCTTCTCTCTCCGGTTCTGCTGTCCCAGGTGTAAATTGTCTGGTCTTTGTGATAGGCAACCATGCCTTTGCTCAGGCCAAAGTGGGATTCCTTCAGCCCTGTGAAATCCCTGAGAGAGACGCTGTTTTCATCAATCAACGTATAATTGACCATACCCCGGTCTTCTGCGTCCACAGAGACAGGCAGTGCCAGGAACAGGATAACGAGCACGGCAACGAAAAAAAATGATGCAGGTGATTTTGTTGAATCCTGATGCCGGTGTTCGGACCATGGAAGATTATTCCGGACATTCATATTAATCACCTATTTTTACGTTATTTAGCGTTTATTCCGAATGTGTCTACACATGCCCAATTCTGAAAAAGTATGTAGACACTTTCGGAATAATGATTATTTTATATTATTTCTTATTAATCATCGTGGACCCTCAACACGGGTGTATATGACAATTTGTATTGTAGAAAAAATTCCCCCTACACGTCTCTGAATTATACCCATGGATGATCCGGTTCACAGGGAAACGACAGAAGAACAAGCATGGTGCAAAAACCATGCATGGTTTTCCTCTCGCGGGAACGCAGGGAATTATGAGTGATCTCCCCGGGTTCACGGGAGGTCGGGAAACAAGAAGGAAATGATCTATGACACACAGTTACAAGATAAAGCTCGTGGCAATTGCCGGTCTCCTGCTCCTGGTTTTGGCAGGGTCCGGCATTGCCAGCGCCTATTCCATCTCGGCACACGCCAACGAGACGCAGCTCGAGATGATCAAGGAGATGTACGGGACGAAAGTGACCTTCGGTGACTACTGGGGGAAGGTATTTCCCGAGCAGCTTGCAGAACTGAAGAAAAATGTTCCTGAAAAAGAGTACCTGGAATTCACTAATACCATTGTCTACTGGGGTGATGACCACCCGGAGCTCCCCTATGGTGCAACAGTCTGGGACGAAAATGGCCCGGTAAACCTCAGTGAGATCAGCAGCGAAGAAAAACAGAAATTCGGACTCGAAAACCTTCAGACCGATGAGAGCGGGTACGTGGTACGGGGTTCGGATTCTGAGAAGCAAGCCATGCTGGACAAACTCTGTACCATGATAACCAAACGCACTGCGAAGGCCCCGATGAGCGGACTGGTATTATCTGCCAATAATCTTGATAATACCGGTTCTTCCATTATCCATAGTGGGGGAGGACAAGTTGCAGGAGGAAACGACCAGACGACATTATTTTTAAAGACAGAGTTGTACGGGGATGGTATGCTGGTTGACTCATACGATGATTATTGGGGAAGCGGTGGAAATATCTGGCAGACCATCGACGATGAATTTTATAATCCCCAGCGCCGTGTGCTCTACCAGTCGAAACTCTCCGGGCAGTCGACTAATCCATCCCATTCCGGGTATACCTGGTCATTCGGTGAAGTATGGCCATTTTAATCCGGCCCGGGAGGAACATCGGCATCTGAAACAACCCTCTCCATTTTTTCTTTTTTTAAGATCGCAGGAAACGCCATTCAGATGGTTGGCTGTTCTCATTATCTTAAGCGTAGACATTTTCGGAATAAAACGTATATAGAGCAACATGAATACGATTGTTGTTAATTCATAGGATACAATAAAATTATACTACCCCAGGGAGTCTTCTCATTGAAGGCAATAGATTATCCGGCTGCAAAAGTGTTTCTCTTCCTGTTAGCGATCAGCATCATGATCGTCGGGGTTGCCGCGGCCGGAGAAAAAACCGATCCTCCCCACGATAAACAGTTAGACCTGATCCGACAACTGCACGGAACGAACATGACAACCGGTGAATTCATGGCGATCGTGTTTCCCGAAGAGCTTGAGACCCTGAGGCTTCAAATGTCGAAAAACGATTTCAAAGAATTCTGTAACCAGAAAAAATACTGGGGTGATGATTACCCCTCGCTGCCCTATGGTGCAAACATCTGGACGGAAAACGGCCCCCTCAACCTGAGTGCATTGAACAAAACCGAAAAGGAGCGGTACGGGATCCGGGACGCTATCATCGGGGGGAACGGGTACCTTATCCTGGATTACCTGAAATGGCACATAAGGGAAGGGGAGTCTGTGTCATTTCACCGGAACGTGCCCGAAGGCACCGGGAATCTCACGTGCGACCTGAACTGGATCGATACCGGGAGTTCGCTGAAAGTAACCCTGTTTGCTCCTGATGGGATGATGGGGCCCTATGACGATGATTCCGATGGTTATAAGGACGGCAGGGTATTCCTCCAGTTCTCAAGAGAGAGGGATCTTACCGGTGGGGATTGGTACGTTGTGATAGAATCAGAAAAAATAACCAGGGAACCTCAGCCATTCAGATTATTATTCTATTAAAGGAGGGACGGGAATTGGCAGGAAAAACAAGAATCACCGTGTTTCTGATGCTTGTAATTATTCTGATAGTTCCGGTCCCGGCAATCGAGACCGGGGGTTATGATGTCCGACCTGCACACGGGATTTCACCGGGTGATACCGCCCTGTCTATTATCCCGGGATCTTCTGTAAGTCCATTCGCGGATGAACCGGAACCACAACCAATCGCGTATTCAGATCTCCCCCTTGCGATTCTTCTTATTCTGGTCATTACCGGGATTTTCTCACTCCTGATATCTCTTTTCAACCTGTTGGTACCAGGTAACCTGGCGGTAATTCCCGGACTGGTAAAATTAAACCGGAAAGATCTTCTTGACAATGCCTCAAGAAATCTTGTTTATACTGCAATCCGGGGAAATCCCGGTATTAATCCATCAGAGATAGAAAGAATTACAAAATTAACCAACAAGAATGTCGTTTATCACCTGAGCAAACTTCTGGATTACCGTATGATCGTTGATGAGAACTCCGCGAATGGTAAAGGATATTTCCCGAATTCCACTGCAAACTCATTCAACGAGAGGATAATGCGTTTGCATGCAAAAAATCCAACCGAACGAATGATTATTGAGATCTTATCGGGTAACCCGGGAATTTCAAGAAAAGAGATTGGCAGTATCGCAGGTATTTCCGGGCCGTCTGTGAGCTGGCATATATCGAGACTTGAGAGAGATCACATTGTTGAAAAAGTCAAGCAGGGAGCGGTTGTTCACCACTATATCAGAGATGATTTCAAAGGCCTGTCTGAAACGTACACGGATATTCAGCAAACGGGATCTGATTACGGAATCTTCAGGGACTCTTTGAACCCTGTCGAATAGCGATGGAAAATATTCCTCCGGAATCCAATGGCGAAAGGTAAACAGATCCCACAAATGAGTTGAAACTCCAGATATCCCACATGCTCCGTGATAATTGTGCCGGGCTCCAGATAATATTGTTAATTGTGAAACGTCCCTTCCAGGCAGTTCACGGTCAGTTTCTCGACAGCCCCCTCAGCATCGCACCGGTTTCTGCTCTCTTTGTTATCTTTGCTATCTTCACCATCTGATCCAGAATTTCTCAAAGAGAAAGAAACTCATCGTCTCATTGATTATAATTCCCGGAGTTTTTCTTTTGTATTGATCACGACCATCCAACCCTCCGCTCATCCACGCACCCGGTTCCCCAGTGGGCTGCCCACGCGGCGGGGGCGATATGCCCCCAGGAGCATCCAACCCCCCGCACTCATTTTTACAAAATTTTTTTTGATGAATTCCACAAAACCAGCATGAAAAAATTCCCTCCGACCCGGACCTGGCATAGTCCTCTCACGTCGGAGAATACACCCTCAGGGAGATACAGGTCCGGCAAAAAACCCGACCTCTCAAATCAGCCCCCTTTTGCCAAACAGAGCCCATTTTAACCTTTTCGCCGGTGGACCATCCATCTATGGATCCCGGACAATGGGGGAATTCGCACAAAAACCAGACTTTAGCGTGCCGGAAACAGGGTTTATTCAGGGTTTTTACGTCGGACTAGAAAATTTCGCTAATAGAACCCTTTTAATTCGATCGGAGGGTCTTTTGCATGGTACAGGACGGTCCCGGAAAGGAGGGTCGATCTTCCGGATCGCTTCCTGAACGGTCCTTTGCCCGGGCGCGACCAGACCGAATTGTCGCGCCGACGCAAACAAAGCCGGAGGGACCGCATCGCAATGAACGAAGAGTATCCGGCACCGGGCCGGGATTTTTCACCATTGATTAAAAATTTAAAAAAAATCTCCCGCGATCTCCCGGAACAAATCCCGCACAACGATCGCCCGGCCTACAACACACACTTCCCGCAATCCTGCCCCCCGCACGGGATATATCAATCTTCCACTTCAGTGCCCACATCTTGATCCCCCGGATCACATCCACCAGTTCGAGACCACTGGAAGTCAGAGTATACTCGCTCTTAACCGGAAACGAAGTAGCATCCACACGCTTCGTAACAATCCCCTCAGTCTCAAGTTCCCGCAGCCGCTCCGATAAAATCTTCTGCGTAATATCGCCAAGCGAATCCTTCAGCTCCGAAAACCGCCGGGTATGCTGAGGCCCCTTGTACAATTCAAGAATAATCAGAAGAGTCCACTTCTTTGTCAGGTACTTCACGGTCATGTTGACCGTGCACGCTTCGTCCATGGTATAGTTTCTGAAACCCTTTTCTATTTAACCTTGGTATACAAAGGAAACCTTGTAGTAAAAACATACGAGGGAGTCGAACCATGTTCTGTTACCAGTGCGAAGAAACCGCAAGAGGAACCGGCTGCACCGTCAAAGGCGTGTGCGGCAAGGAAGACAAAACCGCCGGCCTGATGGATGTCCTGATCTATGTCTGCAAGGGAATCTCCGAGCGGAATATCGCCGCGGCAAAGACCGGGAAGGAGTACAGGGATGCCGGCATGTTCATTGCCGAAGCCCTGTTTGCCACGCTGACCAACACGAACTTCGATGATGCCAGGCTCCGGTCGCTCATCACGCAGGCGCTCGCCATCCGCGATGCACTGCCATCTACCGGAGCCGGTGAACCGGATGCCTGCACGTGGACGCCAAAGAGCGATGCCGACATTGCCGCAAAGGCGCAGGAAATTTCCGCAGCCGCGAACGGCAACGATGATGTCCGGTCCTTAAGGGCGCTCCTCCTCTTCGGGCTCAAGGGCGTTGCAGCGTATTACCACCATGCGGCCGTGCTCGGGTACACGGACGAGAAGATCACAGACTTCATGCAGAAGGGGCTCACATCCACGCTCCACGATCTCCCCGCGGGCGAGATGACCGCGCTCGTGCTCGAATGCGGCGGCGTGGGGGTCACCACGCTCGCCCTGCTCGACACCGCGAACACGAAGACCTACGGGAACCCGGAGATCACGAGCGTGAAGACCGTACCCGGCACAAAGCCCGGCATCCTGATCACCGGCCATGACCTGAAGGATCTTGAGCAGCTCCTGGAGCAATCGAAGGACAGCGGGGTCGACATCTACACGCACGGCGAGATGCTGCCGGCCAATGCTTACCCGGCCCTGAAGAAATATGCACACCTCTATGGCAACTATGGCGGCTCGTGGTGGCACCAGAAGGAAGAGTTCGAAACATTCAACGGCCCGGTACTCGTGACCACCAACTGCATCGTGCCCCCGAAAGATTCCTACAGGGACCGGATCTATACCACCGGGCCCGCAGGGTACCCGGGCGTGAAACACATTGCTGCCGGAAAAGACGGGAAGAAAGATTTCTCGGCCGTCATCGCCCACGCGAAAACCAGCCGGCCCCCAACGGATCTCAAGGCC
>JBAYMI010000123.1:0-6561 GCA_041663625.1 Methanoregula sp. | reverse complement strand
TCTCGCTCTTGGTGCGTTTTTCATTGATGAGGTTGTGGACGATGAGGGAGAAGATGGCAACGGCAACCGTTGTCAGGATGACCATGGGGATGGCGACATTGATGAGAATGGTCATGATCCCGGCGGTTGATCCGCTGGCGATACGGATGATCAGCGCAAGGGCCGAGATAAACGATTCTATGACAATCGTGAAGATGATCGCGGATTTGGTGGAGATGATCTCCCGCTTGTTATACCAGTAAACAAGCCCGGCTGCAAGACCCCCGATAACCGGGCCCGCAGCAGCCGCATAGACATTGGCGCCGCCCATGGTCAGGCGGTATGCGCCGCCGATAATGCCCGCCCCGAGACCCACATAGGGGCCGCAGGTCAGGCCGGCAATGATCGGACCAAGATCCCGGATATTTGCCGTTGCGCCGGAGACCGAGATTCCGCTCGAGAGACCGTAGATTGAGAGGATGCCGAAGATGACCGTGAGGAGAACCTGCGTTGCAAGGGTCGGCCGTTTTTCCAGCACCTCAAGGAAGAACCGGCTCCGGGTGAACAGATAGGCGAAGACGATCACCACGCAGATCATCTGGAAGAGCAGGATGAACGTCGGGAGAAGAGAGAGATCCATTAAGTGAAGTTGGACAAAACAGCATAAATACATTGAGTATGATTTTTTGATCCGGATTGTGGATTTACGGTTCGATAACGGGTCAGGTTACCTGGCTGGAATCACTGCATCAAAAAAAAGGATCCTGCAATCAGAAGAGCGGCTCCCTGTGCAGGATCCAGCTGATTGCAAGGAATGTCACAACCAGTGCAAGGAAGGGAAGTCCTTCGCAGGCCCGGATGAAGACCGGGTAATCATTGACGATTTTTGTTGAATTCATTGTATTTGCCTCCGAATACAGGTGCAGTACCGGCATACACCCTGTGCAGAATCCTGCCGGGTATATCCGTAACTGTCGTACCAACACCATCGGCTCGTCAGGATATATATTCGTAAAACGGGATGAGTGGATTCACCCTACTCCGGGAGAGATACCTGCAACCACCGGGTTACATGATCATGAACCGCGTTGCCGGTTAAAAAATGATGATTTCTGAACGTTACGCGAACATCGCGCCTTCGACATCAACCGGCCCGTGGTTAAAGTTCAGGTCTACCTTTTCAATGGCGGTGACAAAGTCCGCGTGAGTGATGGCAGGCCGTTCCTTGCGGATGGCAAACATCCCTGCTTCCATGCAGATGGCCTGAAGGTCGGCCCCATTCTTGCCTTCGGTCAGTTTTGCTACTTCGGTGAGATTGACATCGTCATCCATGGCAAGGGATCGGCAGTGGACCTTGAGGATGGAGAGCCGGCCTGTCTCATCCGGCAGGGGGATAGCGATGATCCGGTCAAACCGTCCGGGCCGCAGGAGCGCCTTGTCAAGGATATCGATCCGGTTCGTGGCAGCGATGATCTTCACGTCGCCCCGGTTGTCGAAACCATCCATGCCGGCCAGCAGCTGCATGAGTGTGCGCTGGACTTCGCGGTCACCGGAGGTATTAGCCTCGGTCCGGCTTGCGCCGATCGCATCGATCTCGTCGATAAAGATGATGGTCGGGGCCTTCTTCTTCGCGAGGTCGAAGAGTTCGCGAACGAGCCGCGCCCCTTCGCCGATATATTTCTGGACCAGTTCCGAGCCCACGACCCGCATGAAATGGGCATTTGTCTCGTGGGCCACGGCCTTGGCCAGCAGGGTCTTGCCGGTACCCGGCGGACCGTAGAGGAGAACCCCTTTCGGAGGGGTGACTCCAATTTTCAGGAAGAGGTCCGGGCGTTTCAGCGGCAGTTCAACTGCTTCCTTGATCTCGTTGATCTGCTTCTCAAGGCCGCCGATATCCGCATAGTTTTCCTGCGGGGAGTCGACGAGTTCCATGCCGTAGACCTGCGAATCGAACGAATTTGGCAGGAGTTCGACAATGGCAAGCGACTGCTGGTTCAGCGTGCACCGCGCTCCCGGTTTGAGCTCCTCCGCGTTGATGGACGGGGAACTCCGGACAAGGAACCGGGGCCCGGCGCTGCTGCGCACGATCACCCGCGTTGCATCGACGACATCCGTGACCGTGCCGATGATGAGCGGGGGACTGCGCAGCTGCTCGCTCTCGCTCTTGAGTTTCCGGACTTCCCGCTCGTACCGAATCTTCTGGGTCTCGATATACCGTTTATCCGCCTCGACCTGCCGGAGCTGCTCGCGGAGTTCGAGGTTACGGGATTCAAGGTTGCCGACACGTTCCATCATCTGGACTTCGAGATCATGCTTGTCGGTATCGATCTGGGCCAACTGCTCGCGGAGCTGTTCTGACAGCGTACGGTACATCCGGTATAACTCTTCAGGCGTCTGGGATTCCGGTGTCTGATGGAGGGTGTCGGCCATCGCGTTTCTCAGTTAGATATATTGAGAAACTCCATATAAAGTGTTTGTGAGGAGGCACCCGTCAGACCCTGCCTGCTCCAGTCAGTGAGCATTTATAGTCTGAAAGCAACCTTCTTGTGAGATTATGCAGTGTGAAATGTGCGGTGAAACCATTCGCGGCCCACCCAAACTCATCCGGGTTGAAGGGGCCGAGCTGCAGGTTTGCAGCAAGTGCGGGAAATTCGGCACCGAGGTCCAGCAGGCCCGGCGCACCGACCTCGTGCGCCCGTCTGTTCCCCGGCAGGGCAGTGCAAAGGCCCCGGCAGCGGTCCCGTCCGCGTACCGGAAGAGAGACATGTTTGATTATATCGAAGGCGATGTTGTCGATAATTACCATGAACTGATCCGGCAGGCCCGGATGGAGAAGGGGCTCTCCTTAAAGGATCTCGCCATGCAGATGAAGGAGAAGGAGCACCTCATCCAGAAGATCGAGAACCATGACCTGATTCCCGAAGAGAGCGTCCGGAAGAAACTGGAGAAAGTGCTCGGCATCCGGCTGCTCGATACGCCGGAGACCGAGGTAGAGAAGAAAGTTCCGGGATCCCTGGCCCCTACCCTCGGCGACCTGACCGTCATCCGGAAAGCAAAGAAATAATCCTGTCTTTTTTACGCACGTTCGATGACTGCAGTGGGCAGGTATCCGGCGTGTCCCGGAAGCCGGTACCGTTACGGGAATTTCCGGTAACAATTCCCAGGCCCTGCTGACAAAAACGAGGGGTCATCTCCATGATCAGGGTCCACAACCCCGAAGGACCGGACCTGTCGTGCAGACGATAAAAAATGAGGCTTACTTGCCCCGGCCCAGGGTACTCTTCCGGTCGCGCCCGTATCCCCCGGAGGAGCTGGTCGTGTTCCTGTCCCCGTACCGGGGCTCACTTTTCATCGTGCCATCGGCCTGCATGATACGGACCATATGGGGCTCTGCAGGTTCTGCCGGAACCTCGGACTGGCGTGCACTTCCGGACCGGATAACGGTGATTTTTTCTGAAGGGGACGTAATGGATGGCGCTGCGATGGCTTCCTGCTCAACCGGCTCCTCAGGTTCAGAGGATCCGCGTTGCAAAGCCTGCCGTGACAGGGTCATGGCGACCCCCTTGAAGTCGAGAAAATCGTCGAGCAGTCGCCTGACCTGGGCATCCATTCCCTGTACCTTCTTCTCAAGTGCTGCGATTCGTTCTTCCGATACAGCCGTTTCAGAATTGTCACTCATGGTAATCACGGTCTCCTGATGATCAGGTCCATTTCCCACCAGGATGAGCCTTGCATCAGACTGTGCATCTCTATCATTAGTGAGGATTCCTGACGTATTAAAGAGAGGAGTCGGGAGAGGACGTTGGCAGGGCCCCGATCAACGATTAACGTGAAGGGTCATCCCGGAATGGCAACAGATCCGCGGAGGAATGCAATAATTCTTCCAAAGTATCTTTTTTGGAGACAGACCATACTGATCACGGATTCATGGAAATCCCCGTGGGGAGATGCCTTATATGACGCCCGATGAGAGACACGAACACGCAAATGCCGCGATTGCCGTTGATCTTGGGGCAACCAACCTCCGGGTCGGGCTCGTATCCCGGACCGGGCAGATCGAACGGCTGAACGTGGCCGCGATCCCCAAAGATCTGCCGGATGCCGGCGTGATTACGGATCTCATCATCCGGACAATTCATGAACTGGTATCAGATGAGGAGATCCGGGCCAGCGCAGGAATCGGTATCGGGGCAGCGGGGCCGATCGACCGGTCGCATACTGCCCTCATGCATCCCCCGAATATACCGCTCGATACTATTCCCCTGTCCGGCCCGGTGAGCGAGGAGTTCGATCTTCCGGTCAGGCTGGTCAATGACTGCCGTGCAGGTCTGCTGGGCGAGGCGTGTTTTGGCGAAGGAACCGGGTGCAGGAATTTTGTTTACGTAACCCTGTCGACCGGCATCGGGGCGGGAATAATCTCCAATGGAACGATCTTGTCAGGCCGTGATGGAAACGCCGGGGAGATCGGCCACCTGTTCGTTGACAGCGAGTATGATCTGACCTGTGGATGCGGGGGGAAAGGGCATTGGGAAGGATATGCGTCCGGCCGGTTCCTGCCGCGGTTCTACCATGAATGGCAGAAGAAAAACGGGATGATGCCCGGAGATCAGCAGTTCCTTTCATCCGGGGAAATTTTTAAAACACTGCGGGAAAGATCGGAATCCGGCGAACCTGATTTTATCCGGGAACTCGGGAGGATCAATGCCCGGGGGATCTCCGATCTCATTGTTGCCTATGACCCGGATACCATTGTCCTTGACGGTTCCGTTGTCCTGAACAACCCAGACCTGATCATTCTCCCGATTGAACGGTATCTCGATCATTACCTGCCAACGCCCAGACTGGTCGTGAGCAGTCTTTCCGGCTTTGCTCCGCTCCTCGGGGCGTCCGTTATTGCCCGGGGTTATGATACACGGATTGGATCCCTGGAATGAGAAGAGATTAATGACCTTTGGGCTGATGCCCCGGTGAAGTACGCCCTCGGGAATAACAGGATTAGCAGAAATAATTCATGAATGATGAGATAATTGCCAGGGAGGGGACATCGGTCGACATGATGGCTGGAGGAACCGTTCTGTGCGGAGGGGGCACCTGAAAACTGTACCCATGCGACCCCCCCAACCCAACTGACCCCTCCTGCGCATAGTCTGTCGTCGTAAAAATCCCCGTTTTTGTACAAAAGTCCGGATCGTGACTGGGGGGGTCGCATGGGTACAACCTGTTCAGCGCAATGGATCATGATGCGATGAGATCCTTTGGTCCGCGGACTATTTCTGGCATAATTTGTGACGTAAACCGATGGGATCCGACATGCAGAATATGAGGGGAAAAAAGCAGATCGCAAGGGGCCGGCAGAACCGGTTTATACCCGCCCGACCCCCCCCACCATCGGAACGGGATCATCCGGCTCCCTGTCCTGCTGCATGAACAATAAAAGCAGACGGCAGGTCTCATGCAAGATCCGGATCAGGGTATGTCTGTTGAATGACCAAAGGGGGATAAACCAGGGCGTCCTGCCGGGGGCCGCCAATGCCAGAAAACTTTCACGAAGATTTCCATAAAAATCGGAGAGACTATGAGGAGTTCCGGAATATTCGTACCGGTATCTGGACACAATTCCGTTGCCCGCCGGAACAATTGACTTAAAAGAATTTTTCACTCAACGCCATGGTTATTATCAGATAAAACAACAATTCCGCAGAGGAAACTAAAATGGAAGATCCCCTGAGAAAAATTATCTGTTGCATGCTCCTGCTGGCACTTGTGGGAACCGTTTCCGCCGGATACGGAACACCGGCAGTATCTGGCACGGGAGGATCGTTGACAGGATCATCTCACGGGGACGCGGGATTACTGAGCATTACCGGGAACCCGACGACGGGCAATGCTGTTACCAACGACTGTTATTTCCCGATAATTAACCTGCCTGCGTATTATGTATGCATCATGTTCTGCAAGATTGGCGGAGGCGGAGATGCATGTGCTCCCGACTGCGAGGCCGCGCTCAGTATCTGCACATAAGAACGTGTAACTATACGTCAGGTCCGGAACCTTCCTTTTGCCGGGATAACCCCCGGTCCCCGAGCCCGGATCGGGGAACCAATCCTTTTTCCTTTTGTTGCCGAAAGATTTGCCCTGCCGGAAATTATTTTTGAGAGGATTCGGCGTCCATCCTCTTCCGTCGGGGATTCTCCTTGTTCCGGAGTATTCCCTGGATCGTCATGATCCCTTCAATCGTCACATTATATCTTCATGAGTAGTGTTTCGGGTGCACGCACAACGAGCATGGGGCACCGGGCATGGCATTTTCAAAAGGTGTGCAATTCTGATACCCGTGATATCGCGCAGGAAATGTTCAGAAGGTACGAAATACCAGGTACCAGGACGAACCGTCAGGGAATGCAGTCCGAATCCCCGATTTCCCGGTAGTGGAAGTCCACAGTCGGAATCGCGCCCGGAATAAAAAAGCGGGATCAGAGAATGATCTCGATATCCAGTTTTTCTGCCAGTTCCTTGTACCGGTTCCGTATGGTGACTTCGGTCACACCGGCAACTTCCGCTACTTCGCGCTGGGTACGCCGC
>JBAYMI010000122.1:0-6573 GCA_041663625.1 Methanoregula sp. | reverse complement strand
TAGGACCAGGTCTGGTCACTGTTCACGCCGATGGTCGTGAAATCGCCATTCGAGGCCAATTGGGACGTATCGGTCAGGGTCACACCATTCTCCGGGAGCCCGGGACCGGTCATGAAGAGGTAGATTGTGTCGCTGTTATAGGAGACACCGTTCAGGGCGATCGTCTCGCCGAGGTATCCCGTATAATCTTCGCTGTAGCCATAGCCCGATACGGCGGCAACCAGCACAACCGCAGAGAGGCTGGCAAGGAGAAGTAGTGAACGGAACCGGTCTTTCAGCCCGGGAAATACATATGCCATTGGTATCACCGGATATAGAATAAACCGCCGGGAGGTTTATAGATTTTGAAACGTGATGCAAAATACTCCGGGAGACTACGCTGAATGGAGGAGGAAAAATCGGGGGGAAAAATGCTGACGAGGAGGAATGTGCCGGTTCAGTACAGGCGATAAATAAAGAAGCCGTCCTGGATATGTTCGGCCTGGTCGTAATCGGCAAGGAGGTTCTTGCGGTTGCCGTACGAGAGCATCTTCTCTTTGAGGAGTTCCATGCCGGTGGTGTTGTAGAGCAGGGCTTTGAGCTCCTCGTTTACGCGCCGGATCTCCTTTGTCTTCATCTTACCAATGACATCCGAGGGATAGGCATCTATATCAAAATAGGCAAAGAGGGTTTCTAGGCAGATCAGCCAGAGTTTCTCGGAGACCGCATGTTCCGCAGCCCGGGTCGCTTCGGAGTCAGTAAGGACGAGGTATGCCTCATCATTCCCATGGAAAAACGCCTGGAAACTGTACAGGGTTCCCTTTGATTCCTGCAGGGTCCCCGGATCAACATGGAGATGCACTGCCAGGGCCTGCCGCTTCTGGTAGAATATGGGATCCTGTATGCTTTCCATTCGTTACCTCTGATTGCCTGTTTCTTGAGAATCAGTCGCGTTAACAATGTAGGGTGGATGTATAAGATTATAAGATCGTTCGTTTTTTTATAAAGCCTGCCCGGTAAATGCGGACTTATAACACAGGGAGTGCCACCCCACCACAGAAAAGAAAAAGGAGGATTGCTGGAGTTGATGGATTTTTCAGATATTGAGCGGTTCGAATCCCTGTTTTCTGACCTTCCCGAACTGCACGCTGATCCGCGGATCAAGCGCACAGACCGGGCAGACATAATCGTCCGGCAAATCCTCGAACCTGGTGCCGGGTTTTATCCCCCGGTGAGGTTCTCCGCGCTTCTCGTCGTACACGTAGTTACAGAGGGAACAAAGGTAGCGGGTTGGCCGCCATTCATCAAAGCCCCATTTCCCGATCCGGCCCTTGCCCTGCTGGCCGCAGACCGGGCAGACATAGTTGTCCGGAAGATCCTCAAATGCCGTACCCTCAGGAATACCATTGTGGGGTTCCCCCCGAAGCGGCGAATAGATGTACCCGCACAGCTTGCAGCGGTACCGGGTCATATCCTTTGAACCTTTCTTTGCTGACGGCTTCTCCACAGTCTTCTTTGCCGCGGCTTTTACTGATTTTTTCGCCGGGATCTTCTTTGCCGGAACCGTTTTCTTCACCGCTGTTACAGAGGTCTTCTTTACTGCACTTGGTTTTGTTACCTTCTTTGGAACGCCTTTCTTTGCGGCTGTTACTGCCTTTGCCATGACTCATCACCCACGCGGACATTCCCTCCGATGACCGTGAGGTATCCGCCTTACTGGAACATGGAGAGGTTCGGCTATTATAAATTATGGATAATGCAAACCTGTCAGGGATAACAGAGCGCGTATTTTTCCGCATGAACGGCATATTCCTGATCAGAACCTCCATGGACCTCATTCCCGGCATTATTTACTCCTTCGCGACCCTGTTCGTCATCCTCGATCCGCTCCTGTCCGTGCCTATCTTTGCAGCAATGACCAAGGGTCAGGCACCAACAGAAATCCACAAGCAGGCATTCATCGCTGTTGCCGTGGCCGGCAGCCTGATGTACCTGTTCCTGATCTTCAACCAGGTTATCTTTGACATCCTCGGGCTCAGTATCCCCAGTTTCCAGATCGCCGGTGGCGTCCTGCTCTTCATTCTCGGTATCCAGGAAGCGCTGGGTATTGAACTGGGCCATTCCAAGGGGCATACCCAGTCCGCGGCCGGGGTGGTGATTGGGACACCCCTTCTCTGCGGGCCAGGTGCCATCACTACCGTGATGCTCCTCTCCAAGGATTACGGGATCCTCATCCCCTTTGTCGCGATCACCCTCTCGCTGCTTGCCACCTGGATCATCCTGTACTATTCAGCACTGATCCAGCGGGTCCTGGGGGAAGTCGTCACCGATATCATGGGAAAAGTGCTCGGCATGCTTCTTGCCGCAATAGCGGTCAACCTCATCGTATCCGGCCTCCTGAAGATCTTTGTCGGGTAATACCCGTATACATTTTTTTACCGGGGAGATTTACGAATCCCGCTTCATCGCCCAGACTTCCACCATGTGGTCCGGGTGGTACCTTAGTTTCGCCTCGCGGAGACCGGCAACGCCGAGATCGCTCTCACGGTTGATATACGTGAAATTTTTTGCAAGGCGCAATGCCGTCTCGTTGTTGATGGCCTTGTATATGCCCTCGCAGTCGGGCAGGCCTTTCTCAAAATGGACAAGAGCCGTATCATTGGTCATCGGCTCATACATGGCGATCGCGCCCACCTTGGAGAAGACCCGGATGGCAATTCCCCGTAGCGGGAGTTCGTTGATGTGATCGATGGCAAAAAAAACCGCCTCTTTCTCGTGGGCAAGGACCGGGTCTCCCTCGCACCCTTTCCATTCGCACCACTCGATCAGGAAACGTTTCACTTCCTCCCAGTTATCCCGTGAGATCGGTTCAACAACATTGGTGCAGTTTTTCCGGAATTTGTTGAGCTGGCGGCGGATCGTCAGGTAATTCTTCCCGGGGAGCTCCGCGAGGTCGGCGGCCCGGTACACGTATTCCGCGTGATTGCGATCGGGGACAAGGTTGAGACCCGGGCAGACCTCCCGCATCCAGACTGCAGTCTCCGGATCGATCACGACGATGGGTATATTGTCGCTGACATCGGAGGCGAGCCGTATCAGGGAACGGAGCAGGGCAGGATTGCGGGGGCCGATCGGGGGGCGGAACCGGGTCACGTTGTCGATGGTACTCGCCAGAATGACATTCTTCTCCACGTACGCGTAGGTATACCGGGCATAATGGTTCCAGCAGACCATGTTCGTGAACGTATTGTCGGAATGGGTCTGGGGGTACCGGGCATAGTGGTTCTCGAAAAACGCCCGTTCCGCAAGAGTCACGGGCCGGAAATCCTCCTGCCTGAGCATCAGGAATCATCCTCCAACAGCAGCGGTATGTATCCTGGCATGGGTCGAAACCCCAGCGGGAGGTAAAAGGCATCGGTGCCCGGCGCGGCAACGAGGCTGACCCACGTGACACCGCTCTCTTTGCACTTTTTGACCAGCGCAGAAACGATCTCTTTTCCAATCCCCTGCTTCCGGAACTCCGGAAGCACAACAAGGTCCTGGATATAGCCGTCTGAGACACCGTCTGAGAGTACCCGCCCCATGCCAATGGCGCGCCCGGTTTGGGTATCGATGGCAACGGCAAATACGAAGCTTCCCCGGATCAGATCGGGAAGGGATGCGGGATCATACTCATCCTTCCACCACCCGCCTGCGCGATAGAGATACACTATCTCCCCTGCATCCCACGCCTCCACGAGCCGGATGACCACATCCCTCTCCACAGCAGTCACACCTTCCAATATTGGTTACAAGGGTTTTGATGAAAAACTCTCTGTATGTACCATACACCACAGGAAGGAGAGATGAAAAAACCGGAAAATTGAATATCGCGGAAATAATCGGTTAGTGGGTACTCTGGAGCATCGTGATCCGGGCAATTGCCGTATCGATGATGGCACCAATCCCCTCGACATCCCAGTGCGACGAGTTCAGGATGATGTGATAGATCGAGAGGTCAGAGATAATTATGTCATAATACGAGCGGTACCGGTCTGCTTCGCACTGCTCGCGCTCAAGCGTAAGGTTCATGGCGGTCTCTTCGTCAGGTACCTGGTCGCGGAAGACAATGCGCTTGATACGGCAGCCAATCGGGGCATACAGCCAGATTTTTAGATCGGCATTATCGACCATCCAGCCGGAGAGCCTGCCTTCGACAATGATATTGTCCCGCTCCAGTGCAATTTCCTTCTGGCGGGCATCGATCATCTTGTCATACGAGGGATCGTTCCGTGCGAGATCGCCGAACCGGGCCAGCTCCATATTGTGTTCCTTTGCCAGCTGGCGAAAAACCTCGCCGGCAGAGATCATGGTAAACCCGTGGCGCTCTGCAAGGTACCGTGAGAGTGAAGTTGTCCCGCTACCGGGCAACCCGCTCACGGTTATCCGCATCAGACCCCTCCAATGTTCAGGGCCTTGCGGATCACCTGGCTCAAGGTAATAGAACAGATCATGTACCAGAAGATCCATGCCGGGATGATCCAGATTACTGCATCACTCAGGGTATGGGTGCCGAGATACGGCATGGTGATTGTCGTCGTGGTCTGGGCGAGCCGGTACAATAGCCAGAAGAAGATCGGGACGGAAAGCACAAGGATGTAGGTCATGGGCTTGAACTGCTGCTGCGAGAGTTCCAGCTGTTCCTTCATCACCCGGTCTTTCTTGGCATCCAGTTTCTTGATCTTCTTCTCGTCCTGAGAGAGTTGCGCCTCACGGTACTCCTTCTGGAACTCCTTCATCCGGTCCTGCACATCAGTCATCTTGTCATAATCGATCGTGTATTTCTGCACGATGGATGAGTAGAGACCCGTGAGCGCGGAGAGGATGACAATCAGGATGAAGAATGGAATGCCGAATGTTATGAGAAGCGGGGCAAATACCGCATCGATCGCTGACCCAACACCATTCCGCAGCCACTCGACCGTATACGCCCACATCATGAGAAACATGAAGCCGAACGTGAACCAGAGGCTGTATTCGTTCCAGAGTTTTTTAATATCCATAAATTCACCGGAGAACATCAGCCAGATCGGCCGTTGAACGATCAAGCAGGAAATCAGCGTTTGTGATCATTTTTATGGTGCAACCGGTCATCATCGCATAAGATGCGGCAATGGACCGGTTGAACTGCTGGTGTTCCGCAATTGAGCGGGACCCTTCCTTGTCGCGGGACCGCGTCTCATCGTTAAGACGACGCATAAGGATCTGGTCATCATCAGTTTCAACGAGCACGATTATATCCGGCATGATCTCGCGAAGTACCCATTCCGGGAGTCCCGCAAGATAGCCTTTGGGGGTTTTTACCGAGGCATGGGTATCGATGAGAACATTGCCCGATACCTTCGCGATCTCCTGCGCAGCCCGCTGCTGGAGCCGTTTTTGGACGGTCCGGTCGAGCGTGCGCATCTGATCGCGGTCTTTGACAATATTGTCCTTTTTTGCAACCTCAAACATGAAGGAGCCGAAGTTGATTGACTGGTACTCGACCCCTTCACTTTTCAGTTTCTTCAGTGCTTCGTTGATGACTGTTGTCTTGCCGACACCGGGAACACCGGTGATGATGACCTTTTTTCCTTGCATCCTTGTCCCTTTCCTGTCAAATCACTCTTTTCCAAAGAATGTCCGCATGAACGGGTACATCTCCATGATCTGCTGGCTTGCGATCTCTTCGTAGAGACGATAGGTGATACTCACTGTCAGCAGCAGTCCTGTTCCGCTCACCGATCCGATGACACCGAAGAGGTTTGCAACGACACTGAGCACACCAATGAAGACACCACCGATGATAGTTACACGGGGAATGTACCGGTCAAGGTACTTTTCCAGTACCTGCGGGTTCCGGCGGTAGCCAGGGATGGACATGCCGGACATCTGGATCTGGCGGGCGACATCCTTTGAGTCGAGCCCGGCGGTCTTGATCCAGAAGAGGGCGAAGATCGCACCTCCAACCACCATGAATGTGATATCTATCCCCATCCGTAATAGCACCTGCCATGCAGCATGCCCGAGATCGGTGGTCCACCACATCCAGTCAGTAGGACCGTTAATCGGGGCAAGGTACCACATGATACCGCTCTGGGGTGTCGATCCGCTGAACGTTCCGAAGATCGTGATCCCGACATTGGAAAGGAACATACCGAGCATCTGGATGTTTGCCTGGAGCACACGCACCAGGATCATTGGCAGGACACTGGCATAGATGAGTTTGACCGGGAAGCGCGCCCGTGCCCCACGGATCTGTGCGTGGGCAAGAGGGATCTCGATACGGGTGGATTCCACATAAACAATGATCAGGAAGATCACGATAGTGGTGACGAATGCAAGGAGGTCTGAACCAAAGTACGCGAGGTAATTCCCTCCGTCTAGGCCAATGGCAACAAGACGCGGGAAGAAACCAACAGGATACTGGTCCTTAACGCTGGCCCAGCTGATGAACCCGTTCACGAGTGCCTGGGCTATACCGGCAATAATGAAGAGTCCAACACCGGAACCGATACCCCATTTTGTCACCACTTCATCCATGAAGAAGATGAGGACACCGCCGATACAGATCTG
>JBAYMI010000121.1:0-6745 GCA_041663625.1 Methanoregula sp. | reverse complement strand
CGGGGGAAGATCCCCGCACAGGAGTTCCGTGGGATCCGGCTGGATGACCGTGTTGTTGTCAAATCATCGCTGCTTGGGACGGTGGCTGGGGTTGCAGTCGGCTGGCTGCCCGGGCTCTCAACCGCCTCCGCAAACGGTGTGCTGGCATCCGTGATCGGATATGAGAAGGACCGGCGGGCGTATATCCTTGCAACCAATGCGGCAAACACAGCGAACGCGTTCATCGGGCTTGCCGCACTCTTCGCCCTGTCCCGGATGCGGAACGGGGTGATGGCAGCGCTCTCTGAACTCACGCTTCCCCCTATGGGCGATCTGATGGTTGCCGGCGTACTTGCTGCCTGTGCTGCGTACGGGATCACGCTTTGGCTCTCCCGCTCGGCGCACCGGATCGGTGCAATTGACAGCCTTGTGCTGAACCGGGGGGTGATAATCTTCGTCATCATTCTCTGTTTCCTCCTCACAGGTCCGTTCGGCCTGATTATCCTTGCCCTTGCAACTGCGGTAGGGCTTGTGCCGCATTTCATAAACCTCCCGCGGGTTTATTGCATGGGTGCGATCATGGTTCCCGTCATCCTCTGGTCCTTTGGGATCGCGTGGGTCTGATCACCGGCACTCATCCGGGATATGTGATCTTTATTGCCGCAGGCATCCTTACTCTTCGGTATGCGATCCTACTGGTTCGGGGATATGGACGAGACCGGATGTCACCCTGCTGACGGCGATACAGTAGCACGGGTGCAGCGCCTGCGTACCCTTCGGACCACGATGGACGGTTGTGTCCTGCCCGACTGGAAGGATGCTGTTGCCTGCGGCGTATGCAGCGACCGTGCCTCGTACATCGCGGCGCTCCGCGAGCTCTGTTTCGCCGCGGCGGAGCAGGAGATCCGCGAGCAGTACGCGGGAAAGGATACCGAACTCCTCCAGATGGTGCGGACGCTGGACGAGATGGATGAGGTGATCAACCTGCTCTCCGAGCGGGTTGTTGAATGGCACCAGGTACGGCACCCGACCTTTTCCCGCAAGTACCACAAAACACCGGCGCACCTGATGGTCAGGAGCATCTCGCAGCGGGGCCGGGGGGCGCTCGGGATGGTTGCCCAGAAGGTCGAGGAACTGGCAGCGGCAAGAACGGAACTGGCCAAGGAGGTCTCGGCCCGGGCAGGCAAAGTGATGCCCAACAGCAGCGCGCTGATCGGGGGTCTGGTGGCCGCCCGGCTCATGTCCCATGCAGGAGGACTCCTCCCGCTCTCACGGATGCCGGCGAGTGCCATCCAGGTAATCGGGGCCCGAACCGCCCTCTTTGCCCACCTGCGGACAAAATCTCCCTCTCCCAAGCACGGGATCATCTTCCAGCACCGCCGTGTGCACAATGCCCCGAGAGATCGCAGGGGAAAGGTTGCCCGTGCGCTTGCGGGAAAACTTGCAATTGCCGCCAAGCTCGACTACTTCCGTGGTGTGGCAGTGCCGGAGTTCCTTGACGCTGCACAGGAACGGATCGATAGCCTGGGAACCGGTGATAAATCATGATCCGTATCGGGGACGTACTGGTATCCCGTGGCGAGGGTGGAGTGTATGGCGAACGGATGCTTGACGGTGCCCGGATCTGGGACCCTTTCCGGAGCAAGCTGGCGGCGCTCTACTATGCAGGTACCGGTGTGGAACTGACCCCGGAGATGCGGGTGCTGTATCTCGGTGCGGCTAACGGGACAACCGTCTCGCACGTTGCCGATTATGTAGAAGTGGTCTACGCCGTCGAGTTTGCCCCGCGGCCGATGCAGGACCTGCTGCAGGTGGCGCGGCGGCGGCCTAATCTCGTGCCGATCATGGCGGACGCTACACAACCGGAGCAGTATGCCCCGCTTGTCGAGGAAATCGACCTGCTCTACCAGGACGTGGCACAACCGAACCAGGCTGCGATCCTTGCACGAAACTGTGCCTTCCTCCGACCAGGGGGAAGGGCGATCCTCATGCTCAAGACCCGGAGCGTAGACATACGGAAAACGCCGGAAGAGGTGTTCCGCGCGACCATTGTGGAACTTGCAGCTGCGGGGCTTGAGGTTGTTGAGACTCTCTGGCTCTCCCCGTACCACAAGGACCATGCTGCTATTGTCTGTGTAAAGCGCACAGGGGGGGAATGTCCATGAGTGACGGTGTCCGGATGTATTCGGCAGGGCCGCTCTCGGTTATTGCCCTGATCCTGCTTATTGCCCTGATCATCCTCATCATCCCGCTCATATTTTTTGGGCTCGCAGGTGCAGCTTTCACACGGTTGGGGTTCTCGTGGATCGCAGCACTCGCGGTCGTCCTCTTGATGCTGTTTGGGAGTTTTGTCAACATTCCCCTGTACCGGATCAAGCGCGATATGGTCAGGGTCGATACCATGGAACTGTCATTTGCCTCCCAACCCGTCTGGGAAACGGAGATTTCACTTAACCTTGGCGGGGCAGTGATTCCTGTCGCGGTCTCTGCCTACCTTCTCTACCAGGCAATCCCCGTTGTGGGATCGGATCTCTTCCTGTCCGTGGGAGCCGGCATTATTATTGTCGCTTTGATTGCATGGGTGTCAACGCGCACGGTACCGGGATATGGGCTCCGTGCCCCGCTTTTCCTCCCTGGTCTCGCCGCGATCCTCTGTGGTATCCTGCTTGCGGGTGAAACGGGACTCCAGGCGGGGGTAATCGCATTTGTCGCAGGGACTGTTGGTATCCTGCTTGGTTCGGGCATTGCCCAGATCCCGCGCATCCGGGACATGGAAGTCCCCTCTGTAAGTATCGGAGGTACGGGAATGTTCGGCGCGATATTCCTTGCCTGTATCCTCTCCGCTTTAATCGCTTGAAACCGGGATCCGGAGGGTTTCCTGGCGGTCCTGAGCATGACAGGTGAATGGAAATCTCTACGAAAAGAAGTAGCCCGGAGCAGATTCGAACTGCTGTCAGAGGATCCAGAGTCCCCTATGATTGACCGCTACACTACCGGGCTATCTGACCTATAGTTTTTGCCGCTGTTGCTTAATTAAAGTGACGGAGACCGGTTTTGGGTTATACCATTTTTGCCCGGTCACAGCGCTGGCAGGCCCGGCAGACTTCCTTCACCGGCTGGATGAGTTTACCTTTGCCGCAGAACGGTTCGATGTCGGAAACGTCGCGGATGAAGTAGATGTGGGGGACGAGCGAGATATGGGTGTACGTGCCACACGGGACCCCGAGCTGATCGGCGATGGATTTCTGGAGTTGGACGAGAGCGTACATATTGGCCCCGGCTGCGGTGAGCATGTCATTGGACCGGAAGATCACCCGCATGTCCAGTTTCCCCTCCCGCAACACGCACTGGACGAGCTGGAGGCAGGGACAGTCATCAAGTTTCTCGTCAATGACCGGGTTCCACGTGATCGCGATTGCCCGCCGCGAGACCGGGGATGAGCGGAGTTTCCCGACGATATAGGCGATCTGGTCTACATGCACCGGCTGGCCGTTGGCTGCAAGCCGTTCGCCCCAGTCAAAGAGCCTGCCGTGGTAGTCATATTCGAAGGAGGCTTTTGATCCGTTCAGCAGGTCTTTTGCATACTGTTCAACAAACCTCTGCTGGAACCGGGAGTGTGGGCTCACCATCGGTTCTGCAAGGGGGGTATCGACCTGCATGCCAATCTCCTCGAATTCGACCGTTGCTTCGGCATCTTCCGTGGTGAGCACCCAGCCTTTTTCCAGGATCATCCTGATGACCTGTTCGTGTGCCCACCCGATGCTCGGTGCCCGGATTACTCTCATATCAAGATCTTTGTAATTACAGGTTGTATATCTGTTGCAATGTGCTCGCGATGTGTCAATGATGGGTGGATTCAGGTCCGTGCTGGTATTGGTATACTTAGAATGCTCAGCTTTGGCCACGTGATGCAGCTTGAAAATGGAACCATGAAGTGTGCAGGTCCGGAACCCTATTCAATTATCCATCCGGGATTGCGCATTTACAAAAAAGGGATATCCGATAATGTACTATTATGTACATACAAGTGATTGTACGATATTATAGTGAATGCGCGTGATATATACCCCCACCAGATTATGCAGTATATCCTCCATCCTGCCGTTACGGGTCAGATCGAGAACAAAAAAACTGTAATTCAGGCCCAAAACTTCGAAAGCATCGTGTAATATAACCGGATTTGCCGGTAAAAACAACCACAAAGGATATATTGGCACTTTTACAAATACTGTTTCATATTCCGTCTAAACGGAGTATGGGGCTCGCAGAACCGTTATTCGGCATTTGTCGAACGCGGTTCTCGGCTTGCAATGTATGATGTAAACTTTGGAGGAATTGAACACATGACTAAGCGATTATCTATTGCACTGGTTGCAGTCGCTCTGTTCGTCCTGCTCGTAGTTATGCCAGTATCGGCAGTAACTACGACCAACCCGAACGGAACGCAGATCGACCGCGGTGCAACCGTCT
The DNA here is from genome assembly GCA_041663625.1 of Methanoregula sp. GTDB lineage: Archaea > Halobacteriota > Methanomicrobia > Methanomicrobiales > Methanospirillaceae > Methanoregula. Next base: position 2,296 of record JBAYMI010000121.1, on the reverse strand, counting down.
TTATTGGTGAGGAGCACCTTAACCTCACCCACGCACTGAATGCAGCAAACGTTACCGCTATTGGCAATCGCGGATCCCAAAATGATAATGTCCCGGCACTGCTCCAGATTGGCTGGTGGGCATCAGCAGCACAGCTGAGCACCTCGTCCCCGACGAAGACCATCAACCTTGAGGGTGGCAGGTACTACGACTTCACTGTTGCCCCCGCTGACTTTGTCGGCTACACTGGAAACTGGTATCTCCTCAACACTGATGGCTCATACCTCAATTCCAATGCCGTAATGAACGTCCAGGACCCGACGCTGTCCGTAGCTGTCTGGGACTTCCAGCAGTCCAAGGATATCACCGGCATGTCCATCACGCAGGGTGAGCACCTCGGTATCCAGGTCAACACCAACATGTATGCAGCGACATACTCCAACAGGAACAACACGAAGTTTTCGCTTGCGACTTCCTTATTGACTCACAATTACAACACGTTGCCGAACGGCGAGACCTCCACTTGGAATACGAACTTCACTGGTGCTGCAAACGGCTCCTACGTATTCAAGACCGACTCCCCAGCAGGTGTCTACTCAAGCCCGGTCTCCTCCGAGATCTGGTTAGTCCGCAACTACACCGGTTACAATGTAATTGATACCACCTTCGGCATCCCGCTCGGTACCTACTACACGGCATACTGGAACAACTCATCCGCTAGCGATGCGTTCCCCTATACCGGTAAGAACTTCACCGTTGATAAGACCGGTCTCAGCGCTGGCTCAGCAGCTGATGTTTGGGCTAACAAGACGACCTATACCTATGCAAACAGCATTGCATACCTTATCCCCAACGAAACCACTGACGGGTTTATCAACCTCTACGTGAAGGACGAGTCAGGAGCAAAGTACGACAAGCTCTACGTTGGTACCCTGAGCTCATACTCCGCGACGTCAATCACCAAGCGGTATGTCATCACCCAGCCGTGGACCTTCGGGTCTGCCACATCCTACTGGGTTACTGATGCACTCGACTACAACAACCAGTACGCATACCCGGTTGGAACCTACTCCGTCTGGGCAGAGTCTGCGCTCAACAACATGAAAGAGAACTACAAGAACGCAGGCGCTGACTACACCGGCAAGACCGTTTCGGCAACCGGCACTGTTAACCTCATCTCTGACACCGTCAAGATCGAGGCCAACAAGGACTCCGTTGTCCGCTCCAAGTCGTTCTCGGTAACCGTCACTGGTAAGCCCAGCACCACCTACTACGTGTGGGTCAAGGGCACCAGCGCCATGGACAGCAGCTACGACAACCAGGCACCCATGACTGCACTCAACCAGGAGAAGGTCTACAACGATGATGCCATTAAGGCAGGTGCCTCTCCAGCTACCCACCCGATCGGTGACTACCAGTACGACAACGGCGCTTATGCAACTATCTTCTCTGATGTTGCACAGGGTACCTTTGCACAGGGCAACAGGTACAACAGCACCCGGTACTACGCACTGATCAACACTTCAACCTCAGGCACCAGGACCATCGAATGGGTCACCAACAACTGGACCAAGGCACAGAAGTACACGATCCGTGTCGAGCAGAACTTCCCCGTCAACAGCGTAACCGGCTTTGGCGCAGGATACCAGGCAACTGGCGCCACCGTCAAGAGCGACGAAGTTGACATCAACGTCGAGAAGGGCGCAGTCACCATCGTAGCAGCAGGCGACCAGTCCTACTACCTCGGTGAAGAGATCAAGTTCTCCGGTACAAACACCGAGACCTACAAGACTTACCTGTTCATTGTCGGACCCAACCTTAAGACCGATGGTTCACAGATCAACAAGGATGACCCCAGGAACTTCGCAGTTGAAACCAACAACGAGTCTACCTTCAAGGTAATCGATGTCAACGGTGACAACACCTGGTCCTGGAAGTGGGGAACTGCAAACTATGCACTTGATGCAGGCACCTACACTATCTACGCAGTAAGCCAGCCCTACGACAAGGAAAGCCTTGAGAATGCAGCATACGGCACGGTCTCTATCATCATCAAGAAGCCGTTCGTCTCTGCAACCGCATCACAGTCCACTGTTGCCAAGGGTGACAGAGTATACATCACCGGTACCGCCGAGGGCGACCCCAACAGCATCCAGATCTGGATCATGGGCAAGAACTATGCAAAGAAGGACAGCGCATCAGTGAACTCTGACGCCTCGTTCAAGTACGAGATCAAGCAGGAGACCACCAAGACCCTCTCCAGCGGACAGTACTTCGTTGTTGTTCAGCACCCGATGCAGAACACGCAGTTCGATGT
>JBAYMI010000120.1:0-6789 GCA_041663625.1 Methanoregula sp. | reverse complement strand
TCTCGAATGCCCTCAAATACGCATTTCCTGAAGGAAGAGCAGGAGAGATCGCCATCAGCGTCCAGAAGGATGCAGCCACCCTGACCATTCGGGTCAGGGATGACGGTATCGGGGTTCCTGCCGGTCTTGACTGGAGAAATACCTCGTCGCTTGGGCTCCGGCTCGTCAATACCCTCGTAGACCAGCTCAACGGGACCATTGAACTCGACCGGACTTCCGGTACGTCCTTTACCATGGTGCTGCATGAAAAGGAGTAGGGCAGGAGACCCGGTCGGATCCACCGTACCATGCCATACGTGAGAGACATGAGAGAACATGCAGGATTTGCCCTGACGGAAAACGGCTGGAGATGGTTGATCGCTGCGACCATTTGCGCACTGCTTGTGCTGACGGCAGGATGCCTTGCACAGGGCATCACCGCAGTCTTCGTGCACCTGTATTATATTCCCATTGTACTCCTTGCATACCACTACCGGAAAAAGAGTCTCATTCCCTGTGCCCTGCTGGGCCTGGCATATTTCGTTCTTGTCACCATCTATGAACCGGACAGCCCCGGCATTATCGTGGGGGCACTCATCGAAGTTCTCGTCTTTATCGCCATCGCAGTCCTTGTCGCTTACCTTGCAGAGAACCTTGTTGAATCCGGGGAGACCCTGAAGAAACATACCGAGATCCAGCAGAGCATTGCCCAGAATGCCAATGTCTGGCTGATGGTGCTTGACAGGAATGGCAGAATACGCGAATGGAACCGGGCTGCAGAAGAGATGAGTGGATTTACTGCCGGGGAAGTGGTGGGGAAGAACACCATCTGGAAAAAGATCTATCCGACAGCGGAATACCGGAAAGAGATCACCGGAAAGATCGCGGAGATCATATCAAAGCACAATTACCTGGAGAACCTCAGGACCACCATCACGTGCAAAGACGGGAGCGAGAAGACCATCCTGTGGAACACCGAGGAATTGCCCGCGGGTACTGACGAGCCTGCCAGGTATATTGCAGTGGGTGTTAACATCACGGAACGCTCGCGTGCTGAAGAGGCACTGAGGGCGAGCGAGGAGAAGATCCTCCTCCTGCTGAATTCCGCTGCCGAAGCGATCTATGGCCTTGACATGAACGGCAACTGTACGTTCTGCAATGATGCATGTCTCCGCCTTCTCGGATACCATCACCAGGACGAACTGCTCGGGAAAAACATGCATGTGCAGATTCACTCAAAACATGCGGACGGGGCGCCATTCCCTGTTGAAGATTGCCGGATCTTCCAGGCATTCCAGAGGGGGAAGGGAACGCATGCTGATGATGAAGTGTTCTGGCGCGCCGACGGGACCTCGTTTCCTGCCGAGTACTGGTCGTATCCCCAGCGGTACAAGGGCGAGATTGTCGGATCAGTTGTGACCTTTCTGGACATCACAACGCGTAAACATACGGAGGAGGTGTTGCACAACCAGCGCTGGAGGCTGGAGGCAATCATTGAAGGCACCCATGTCGGTACATGGGAATGGAATATCCAGACCGGGGAAACGGTGTTCAACGAGGTCTGGGCGCAGATGATCGGCTACACGCTTGACGAGTTGTCACCGGTGAGCATCAAAACATGGGAAGCGCTGATACATCCCGATGACAGGAAGCAATCCGGTGAACTCCTTGAGAAGCACTTCTCCGGCGAACTGCCCTATTACGACTGCGAATGCAGGATGCGGCATAAGGACGGGCACTGGATCTGGATCCAGGATCGGGGGCGGGTCATCACCCGTACCAACGATGGCAGCCCGTTGATGATGTTTGGCACCCATTCCGATATCACAGAACGCAAACAGGTAGATGAAGCGCTTCGCGAGTCCCGCCAGCTCTTCTCGGACATTATCAGTTTCCTCCCCGATCCAACCTTTGTCATCAACAGGGATGGAAATGTGCTGGCATGGAACCGGGCATTAGAAAAACTGAGTGGTATCCCTGCGACAGATATGATCGGCAAAGGGGACCACGAATACAGTATCTGGCAGTACGGGAAACGGCGTCCGGTCCTGATCGACCTGGTCCTTCATCCGGAGCAGGACTACGGCAGGATGGGATACATCGCGATACAGCAGGAAGGTCAATCTGTCACGGCTCAGAGAGAAATGATCCTGCCTGATGGCAGATCCCTTACTCTGTCGATGATTGCATCCCCGTTATATGATGCGAAAGGGGCCATTGCCGGTGCAATTGAATCCGTACGGGATATTACCCGGATCAAAAGGACAGAGTATGAACTTGCACATCTGAATGCAAATCTCGAACAGATCGTCAGGGAACGGACAGAGGCCCTGAACGAGGAGATCGTCCAGCGCAAGCACGCCCGACAGGAAGTCCTGGATATCCTCACCTATACCCGTTCGGTGATCGAGGCAAATCCGGATCTCATGGCGGTTCTCGATACGAACGGGACCATACTGGATGTGAATGCTGTAGCTGAACTACTCACGGGTGTTCCCCGCGAACAGCTGATCGGGACGCCATACTCCCGGTATCTTGTGGATAACAAAAATCCCCATGAGATTCTTACCCATCTTATCGAAACAGGAAAAGCAGAATATACGATCCAGATTCGCAGGACCGACGGCCACATCACACCGTTATCCGTGAATTCCACGCTCTTCCGCGGGAAAGATGCATCCGAGGCACGCATTATCGTGGCTGCCCACGATATCACCCGCCAGAAGCAGGATGAGGAAGCAATACGTGCATCCCTGAATGAAAAGGTCCTGCTCCTGCGGGAGATCCACCACCGGGTCAAGAACAATCTCCAGATCATCATCAGCCTGACCAATCTCCAGGCACGCACCATGGTCGATCCCAAGATGAAACAGGCCATGGCAGAGACCAAGAACCGCATCCGGGCAATGTCGCTCGTCCACGAGAAACTCTACATGTCAGAGAACATCTCGTCGATCGATCTGGCCGACTATACGCGGTATCTCGCCACCCAGCTCTTCTCATTCTACGGGGTCGATCACCGGAGAGTGAGCCTGAAAAACGATATCGCAAAGATTCCGCTGGACATCAACACAGCCATACCGCTGGGACTCATCCTGAACGAGATTATATCCAACGCGCTCAAGCATGCTTTCCCAGATGACAGGAGCGGCACGATCCGCATCAGCGGCCGTTCTGACGGCGGCCTGCTTACCCTTGATGTCAAAGATGACGGCATTGGCCTCCCTTCGGGCTTTGACTGGAAGAGCGCGGAATCGCTCGGGCTGCGCCTCATCAACAGCCTTGTCGACCAGCTGGGCGGAACCCTCGACCTCGGGAAGGGACCCGGTACCGAATTCATCATTACGATACCGCCGAAGGTGGAATAGGTGGAGAATATGGCGGGATTGAAATTCCTGATAACTCACAGAGGGGCGAGGGCAGGAACAATGTTTATCAGCACACTCCACCAAAAACCTGCTGGAGAGAATGCCCCGTGACCGGACCAGCAATTTTTATCGTTGAGGATGAGGCAATCGTTGCAAACGATATCAGGGAGACCCTGATCAGCCTCGGGTACAGCTCCGCAGGAATTGCAAAATCCGGTGAACTTGCCATGGAAAAGATCCGGGTTGCGCAACCGGATCTCGTGCTCATGGACATCCACCTTGCCGGGCAGATGGACGGGGTCGATACCGCAGGACAGGTTCACGCACTCTACGATATACCGGTCATTTATCTCACAGCGTATGCCGACAAGATCCTCCTTGAACGCGCCAAGGTGACCGAGCCGTATGGGTATGTCGTCAAGCCATACGACGAACGGGAACTCCATTCCGTCATTGAGATGGCACTGTATAAGCACCGGATAGAACGCGAGATTAAAAAACGGGATGCTATCCTCTTTGCCGTGAGCTCTGCGGTGGAATGGCTCCTCAGAGTGTCCCGGTCAGAATCACCGGCCCCGGAGAAGATCCGTACGTTCAATGCCTCTGATATCCGGGATGTTCTTGAACCGGTCGGGCTTGCGCTCGATGCCGGGGCCATCGGCATATTCGGGCTTCAGCCCGGGGCCACAGGCACTCCAGCCATCAGTATGATCTATGAATGGGGCTGCCCCGAGTACCACACGGCACTCTACAAGCCGGAACTCCGCCAGTTCACCTGGGCAGCAATGGGGTTGTCGCGGTGGGAAAAACTGCTCCTGAAAGGAGAGGATATCTCTGCCGTTAAGTCAACGCTTCCCCCGGAGGAATATCCCCTGTTCGACCTGCTCGGCGTAAAGTCCGGGGTTATCCTGCCGGTCTTTATCCGGGACAACTTCTTTGGCTTCATCGGGTTCTTCGACATGGAAGAACGGACCCGGTCTCCTGACGAGATTGAGGCGCTGCGCATCACGGCAAACCTGCTGGGAGCCGCCCTGGGATACGGATAATCACCCATGGAATCAATCCCCGCTGTTTTTATTGTCGAAGATGAGGGGATTGTTTCAGGAGATATCAGGGATATCCTGATCGGCCTCGGGTATACCGTTGCCGGGATAGCGAGTTCCGGCGAAACTGCTCTTGAAAAAATCCGGGATACGCAACCGGATCTCATACTCATGGACATCCATCTTGCCGGGAAGATGGATGGCATTGAAACCGCGGAACTGATCCGCCGTGATTATGCGATTCCCGTGATCTTCCTGACTGCGTACGCTGACAAGGAGCTGCTCGACCGGGCGAAGGTGACAGGGCCGTACGGGTACATCATCAAACCCTTTGACGAGCGGACACTCCAGTCGGCTATCGAGACGGCCGTGTACAAACATGGGATGGAGCGCCAGCTGAGGGAGAGCGAAGCCACGACACGGCTGATGGTGGATGCAACCCGGGACATGCTCTTTCTTATCAGGGCTGATGGCAGGTTCCTCGTGGTCAATAAAGCGCTTGCCGAACATGCGGGTGCAAGCCCCGATATGCTGAACGGAACCAGTGCATATGACCTGGTGGCAAAGGGCGTCCTCACGCCCCGTATGGCCTGTTGGCAACTGGATGCACGGGGAGAGAAGCGCCTGAGCTTCGAGGAGCAGATGACCCGGGGCTGGTTTGATGTGACCATCTGCCCGGTGTACAATAAATCAGCAATACCAGAGAAATTTGCCGTCAGCATCAGGGAGATCACGATGCGGAAACTGGCAGAAGAGACGATGAAGAACAATGCCGAGTATTTCCGTACCATGATCGAGGAGACGGCAGAAGTGGTGGTCATGCTCAACCCGGACGGCACGTTCTCCCGCGAGAGCCCGTCCTTCAAGAAAGCGCTCGGGTACGGGCAGGAGGAACCCCTGAAACCCAGTTTCTTCGATCACCTGAATCTTGCCGACTGGCAGCGGGCAAAACAGGTCTTCTCCGAAGTCCTGATTCACCCCGGCATGGCAAAACCCGTGCAGCTGAAGTTCGAGAAGGCCGACGGGTCATCGTGCAGCATCAAAGGTATCCTGAACAACCTGTCCGACAATCCGTTTATCGGGAAGATCGTGCTGAACGGCTGGGTGACCTGAAAAATGACCCGGCACGGGTAGATTCCCCACCACCGCCAACAGGATTCCGGGGGCGGGAACGGTTCCGAGCAGAAAGCATTTAAAACAAAATGTTAAACATAGTTAACATATACCCGTGCGAAATTGCACAGGTATTGTTGTACAGATGCGAGAACACCAAGAACACAATCAGCAAGAACACCTGTAAATGTCCGCTGCGGGAAGCACACCCGCAATCAGTCATCGTTCCCTCCCCCGAAACGGGGGAGATACCAGATCTTTTTTGGCTATCAGGCCGTTCATTCACCGGGCATGATTTGCCGGGTCACCGGGAGCAGAGGGAATCGTTCGCCAGAAGGATTCCGGCATCACCTTATTCACGGTCACGATAAGTTATGTATCATAAACCCCCAGATAGAATTGTGTGACCATGAATAATACCGAACCATACCAGCTTGAGCGCGCCCTGCTGATAATCGCGCTCATCTTCATCATCATCCTCGCGGTGAAGGCAATGACCTATATCGCCAGCCTCATCCTGATGGCACTCATCCTGACCATGCTCACCCTCCCCGCAATGAACTGGCTGAAGACAAAAGGGCTCTCGGATTTTGCCGCAGTGCTCGTCGTTACTGTTGCAACATGCCTGGTGATCCTGGTAATCTTCTTCCTGACCCTGATGTCGTTTCATTCGCTGGTCACGGACCTCCCGCAATACCAGACAGAACTCAATACCCGCATGGCAGACATATCCGGGCTCCTCTTCTCGCTGGGGCTCTCCGGCAGCGCAACCACGTTCCCTACAATCAATATCGGGGATGTCATGGACTACGCGGTCTCCGGCGCAATGAGTTTTGCTGAAGGGATCATGTATCTCTTCTTCGCGGCCGTTACAACGTTCTTCATGCTGCTGGAGACACCGCGGATCATCAGCCGGATTGAGAGCGCGTACGGGAAAGACACCGGTACCATGCAGAAGTTCGGCCGCATGACCGGATATGTTATTGATTTTATCGTTGTGAGAACTGAGACCAACGCCATCCACGGGGTCCTGTTTGGAAGTTTCCTGGGCATCATGGGTGTCCACGGGGCGATCCTGTGGGGTGTCCTGACATTCCTTCTCGGTTATATCCCGTACTTCGGGCTCATCATTGCAGCAGTACCTGCGATCTTCTTTGCCTGGCTCCAGTTCGGGATACCGGGAGCGCTCGCGGTCATTGCGGCGGTCTGTGTCCTCAACATCATTGTAGAAAACCCGGTGTACTCGTTCCTCGCTGCACGGAAGTTCGAGATGCCGGCGCTCATTG
>JBAYMI010000119.1:0-6855 GCA_041663625.1 Methanoregula sp. | reverse complement strand
GGGCATTTCACCCGGGGGATCAATTACCTGATCGGGGAGAACGGGTCGGGGAAATCCACGGTGCTGAAACTCCTCTGCAGGCTGTATTCCCCGGATCACGGCAGGATCACGATCAATGGCCAGGACCTTGCTTCGGTACGCAGGGACGATCTCCGGTCGTATGTATCGATCGTCTTTTCCGATTCCATGATCTTTGATGGCACGATCTACGACAATATCCTGATCGGGAACCTGTCTGCAACCCGGGAGGATGTGATGCTGGCTGCCCACCGGGCAGGGCTGGACGATCTGACCGGCAGACTTCCCTTGCATTACGATACCGGAGTGGGAGAGTCCGGTCTCAATCTCTCCAGCGGGGAGATGCAGAAGATCGCCCTTGCCCGGGTCCTCCTGCGGAATTCACCCGTGATCGTCTTTGATGAATTCACCCGCTCCATTGATGAAGAATCGAAACGGTCTATCTACCAGGTGATCCGTCAGCTGACCGGCAAGACCGTGATCATCGTGACCCACAACAGGGGCGATATCCAGGATGGCAGCACCATTGTGCACATGACCGGCGGGCCAGATCCTGCCTGAACGGAATCGGCCAGCAGAACCCATTCCGGTTTTCTGCCCCGGCAATGGCCGGGGCGGAACGTGAAATTTTTTCACGTAACGCCAGAAAGATCCTGTTCGGACAAAATGAGGAACCTGCAGCACCAGACAACCGAGTACAAATGACTGGAGGTGAATCTATTGACGGGTGAAAACACGGAGAACCGGTTATCTCGCCAATCACCGCAGCAACGGGTGTTGTACCAGGATGTGTAACGACAATGGGCTTGCGCTGCGCCCGGCAAGACACGTGTGAGTGATACTAAAATAGTTGGTGCCCGGCTGCGTTGTAATCCCCTCAATTTTTCAACAGCAATGTTTAAGTGAAAATTTTTTTTCACTCAACGCCACCTATATCCCGTTTTACGCAAGACTTGCTAGTATCTCCTCATACATGGGGAACCACAATAAAGGAAGTGAACATACCATGTGTCAAAAACTCGGAGAATCTGTCACCGGACCTCTCACAACAGCGGCTACGGGTATTGGAATGTCATCGAATGGTGTTGTAACCACAAACTCGCTCTGCGACAGGACAGATTGCCCTTCCTACGGGAAATGGTGGTGTCCTTTCTCCGGGTGGTAACTCCTCCTTATTTTTGACTATCAGTATTTTTTTTAAATGAAATTTTTTTTTCACTCAACGCCACATATATCCCGTTTTACGCAAGACTTGCTAGTATCTCCTCATACATGAGGAACCATGATAAAGGAAGTGAACATGCCATGTGTCAAAAACTCGGAGAATCTGTTACCGGACCTCTCACAACAGCGGCTACGGGTATTGGAATGTCATCGAATGGTGTTGTAATCACGAACTGGTTCTGTGACAGGACAGATTGCCCTTCCTACGGGAAATGGTGGTGTCCTTTCACCGGGTGGTAAAGCCCTGTCATTTTTGTCCGGCAGTATTTTTTTAAATGAAATTTTTCACTTGACGCTGCGTATATCCTGTTTTACGTGATACTTGCCATTATAACTGCAGTAATTTTTTCACTCAACGCTGTGATTAAGGCGGGTATCTCATAATTATTATCTGTGTGCTATGTCAGCGTATCGCATGCGGCTGCCATGGGAATACAGGTGAATACGTATGAAACACTGGCATATGCTTTCGTATATCTGTCTTGCTGTTGTCGTCCTGCTCGTCATGTCCGTCTCGGTCCAGCCGGCCATGGCAGCTCAGGCGACCAATGAGATACTGGAAGACTGCACGGCCTGCAGCACCGGAACGGATTCAATGACATCCATCCCGGGTCTTGAGAATAAGAATATACCAACTATCAATATCCGGGAAATTTCCCCGGAATTTTCTCTTCTGGCGTCCGGCGGCGGGACATCCGGTGAACCCGCAACAATCACCGGGACGCAGAAGCGACGCATAAACGCTGCACTTACCCTCGATATCCAGGATCCGTTCAGCGAAAGCAAGGCATCCTCCATTATCCTGAATAACGAAACCGGGGATATCACGGATATTCCGGTAGCCGCGGTCATCAGAAACATGAGCCAGGAGGGATACGATCTCACCGGGCAAAGTGTGCACCGTTACGAGTCCGTTGTCACGTCCGATGATATCCTCGCGATGAACACCTCGCAGAAATCTGCGCTGGATGCTGAGGGTTTCACCATGACTGCGGACGATACGGTTCAGTCGTACCGGGATGTGTCCTATTATACGTTCACGAACCGGACTACGGATTCCCTGGTTTACCTGATGAAAATCCAGCAACTGGATAGCCAGGGGAACCCGATCGGAGAACCCGCACTCTCACTCAGTCCGGAATTTTCTCCCTCCGGCACCCGGGTGGCGACCTCATCATTCAGCACCTCTTCATCGGGGAGCAATTCCTGTGTCATGGAATGGATTGCGGTTATCCTTGCAGCAGTTTTACTCATTTTAAATATCGTTCTCATCAGTGCAGGTACCGGTGGAGCTGCTGGCGCAGTCATATTAGCGGCAGTCGGGATTATCCTGGCGAGATTAACGGGAAATATGGGTGGAGCTGATGGCGGGAGGACTTTTAGTGAGAGGGTCTGGACATCCGGCCGTCCCGCTCTTGCCGCAGCTGAGGTGATCTCCGGGCTCATCCTCCTGGCAGTCCTTATTTACTCGATTTACGAACTCGGCGTCTGCATGGGCTGGTGGGGAGAGGACGATTTCATCTGGACTTACCAGTATCGGTTCAACGAAACCGCGAACAATGCAAACCGTACCCTCTTCCTGCACGACCGGTTTGCACTTGCCCTGTATGCGGATACGCACGTGGATGAAAATGGCAAATGGATCGCTGTGTCACACCCGGGGCTGAAGATCAAAGAAGAACTGGTTGCAAAAGCGGATGACGACAGCGGATCGATCCAGTCCTGGCTCGTGGAGGCAACGGAGCCCGGGACGCATGACTTTACTCTGAGGTACGAGACATCGCAACCAGTTCCACCCAGCATAAAGAACAATTCGTTCACCCTTCATTTTACGGTTAAGAAAGGCGAGTGGAATATTTTTACCCTGGCCGATACCGGTAACGGAAGAACCCCCGGGGCATACCCGTCCCTCTCCATTGATCCGTCCGGCAAGCCCCGTGTCAGTTTCTATGACTCGGGAATTGAGAAAATCAGGTACGGCGAGCGGCCCGGGAAGTCATGGACCATTGATACGGTAGGAGATTCTGCCGGGACCTACTCGACATCGCTTGCATTTAACCCGATCGGCAAGCCGGCAATCTCGTACGGGGACGGCACCCATTCCGGCAACATGATGTACGCTCAGAAGAAGGACACCAGTGAGGTATGGGGGATCACAATAGTTGACGAAGGTACAAATGGTGCCCTGGGAAATACCGGCCAGTACTCGTCGCTCGCATTCTCACCTGCCGATGCAATGCCCCGTATCATGTATAATGACGGCCTGACATCAGGGACCCTGAAGGAGGCGGTCTATGACCATGAAAAGGGATGGATGATTGAAAAGAAGGATGGGGGCAGGGATCTTTTCGCGAGCACCGGATACGGCGTGTCCCTCAAGATCGATACTGGCGGCCACTCCCATGTTGCCTATACGGAGGGCAATTATTTCGGTAACCTGAAGTATGCGGAGGACACCGGGGGCGCCTATTACACGATCACCACCGTAGACAACGGGGGCGGCGGCGACTCAAACACGGGACGGAATCCCTCGCTTGCTCTTGACACAAAAGAGTACTCTCATATTGCCTACTATGATTCCACCAATGAGGATCTCCGGTATGCCTCGTGGGATGGTACGCAATGGGTCCTGGAAACGGTCGACAGCATGGGCGATGTCGGAGGGCACCCGTCGCTTGCAATTGACAACAGTGACCGGCCCCATATCAGTTACTATGGTGCAACGAGCAAGGAGCTGAAGTATGCAACCCGGGATGCCGGTTCAACGGAATGGGTGATCCGTACCGTGGATAATGACGGGGATGTCGGCCAGTACTCCTCGATTGCGCTCGACCCCTCAGGCAACCCGTGGTTTGCCTACTACGATGCAACGAACCATGCACTGAAGTTTGCGGAATGGACCACGTAGACCGGTGTCCCCGCTTTTTAAGAACCGCAATCCCCTCTCTTTTTTCACGTATTTCCTTTCGTTCCCGTAACAACGATCACCGTAACCGGGCACCGTCTTTCCGAATGGCACAGTGGCAGTTCCCGGTTCAACCACACGTTCCCATGATCACTCCCAATTGCAAAAAGACAGCAAAATAATTTTCACTCATCGCCGTGTTTATGCAACCTGACATCTAAAAATCCTTCGGATTTTCTCGTCGTTCACCCTTTCAGGATTCACGATCCCAAAACCGTCTTTTTTCCCCCGATCCTGTAATTCTATACGACTCAGGTGGACTTTCGCCTCCCAATAGCGTGTATTAGCCCGGATTTTTTTCTCCGGTGTGAAAAAATCAAATCGGGGCACGATACGGGCCCTGAAAAAACGTTATTGTACCGTTTTCTCCGAATTCCCCGGATTTACGGTACACCGGAATTTTCGGACTTTTCAAAATCGCCATATAATGCCCCCGTTTGGCAAAAAGAGCCCGATTTACAAAGTCACCCCCCATCCTCCCCTTCATGATCAGAAGAGGTATTTTCTCCGACGGATACCGTCGGTGGATCGACGGTTTCGGGGGTACATGCCGGGAGGAGGAATACAGGGACTCTTACCCCAGATCCTGGTGAGCCCGGCGGGGATTCCGGATCACCGGTTGTTCCACCCGGGGCAGCAGGCTTCTTCCTCCGGTGCGGGACCGGCATCTGGTCCGGCATCTGGTCCGGCATCTGGTCCGGCATCTGGTCCGGCATCTGGTCCGGCATCAGCTGGCCGTTGCGATCAAGCTCTGCAAGGGAATTTGCCAGTACCCGAAAGAACCGGAATGTGCCTTTGGGCGTATAGACCCAGAGCTCGCGGGAGATTTTGGGCGATGACGTGATGAACCGGAGCGCTGCGAGATCTTCTGCCGCTTCCCGTTCCAGTCATTCCGGTGTGATGCGAATACGCTCGACACGCCGTATCCGGACGTGGGCCACGAGTCCTACAATGTAAATGACATTCTCACCATTTTCATAGTCCGGGTGTGAACGCTCACGCTCGTTCCTGTGCGTTTCTCCAGAGCAAAAATAACTGCAAAAAAGATTTTACTCAACGCCAGATTGATGCGCCGGGACTCTGATAAAAGGTCTGGCAGGTTCGGAGATGGAGATACCCTCCCCGCAGAAATACTGCCATAACGACTCGGGCACACCGGTCACCAATAGCCGGACAATCGCTGGCCGTGCGTCATAAATTCCTGAGATATCCTGTGATGAAGACATGGACAATGAATGTATAACTCCAGAATTTTACGACAATGAATGGGATACCCCTGGCAACGGGCAAAAGAAACCCTCCCCCAAAAACCTGGCTGATGACAAGCTCGCCCGTGCCACGGAGGATGACAATATGTCGACATCGTTTTTGGCTCCCGTGAAATCCTGGATCTGGGGATATTTGTTACACTGATTTCAGGAATCGGGAGACCCCCGCTCAAAAGTTGGATGTACGCATCACCGGCCACGAGTTTACCTGCGCATCCAGACTGAGCATTTCCCCGGAAGCCTTCCGGATCGGATATACGCGGAGTCAGGCCGGAGAACTGGCGGAAGGTTGGATCCGGGAGTCCTTCCAACGTGATTTGTAAAAAAATCCCGGCCCATCCCGGGAGATCCGGAATGCCGGCCAATTTCAAAAATTATTTCCGGGCTGCCAGGGGCAGGGGATTCCGGGCTGGTTGTGCCGGGTAATACTTCTCTTTTACCAGCGCGACAAGATACGGCACGGCAAGTACCAGCGCCATGCACCCGAATGCAAGAAACATATTACTGTAGGTTGCCACCAGGGCAATGACCGGCACGACAGCGAGTGCGGAAGCAAACTGGCCGATGTTTAAGGATACGGAGAACCCGCCCATTGCCCGGCCGAGGAACTGCTGGGGCGTGATTGCGGCAATCCAGGTCAGGATCGTTGGCATCAGGAGACCCTCGCCAACACCGACAAGGATCACTGCGAGCCCGACCATCACAAGCGACGTGGCAAACCCTAATATGCACAGGCCGAGTCCAAAGGCGAGAAGGGTAATGGTCAGGATCGTGTACCGGTGGAATCTCCAGGCAATTCTCCCGTAAAAAATTCCCAGGATTGCCGAGGCACAGCCCCCGATCCCGAGGAATATGCCGGCGGTAAGCGCGGTGTTCTCGCCCAAAATCCGTGCTGCATCCATATTCGCAATCAGGTAGGGAAATTTTGTCGGCATTAAGAAGAACAGCAGGTTACCCATGAACAGGGTGATGTATGCCAGGAGAAGGGGAGTGACCGGGAAGGTTTCGTTGGGTGCAGCCTTTGTCTCACCGGGTACTGCCCTGATCTCCTCGCATTTGCGGACGGGCTCTTTCATCGTTAAAAGAACCCCGAAGAAAATGAGGACGCCAAGCAGGTAAATGAGGAACGCTGCACGCCAGGAAATCCCTGCAAGAAGTCCACCGGCTACTTCAAGGATCAATACCCCGACACCCATTGCGGCTGCCTGGTAACCGAGAACCCTGGCGCGGGAAATCCCCTCATAATAACAGACAATCAGGGCAGAAGTCGTGCAGATGATACCGGCAATACCGATCCCGAGAATAAACCTGCCAGCCAGTATCGCGGGTATGGAAGTGAGATAATATCCGGAACTTCCTGCAAGGGTGAAAACCGCAACG
>JBAYMI010000118.1:0-6872 GCA_041663625.1 Methanoregula sp. | reverse complement strand
CTTTGAGTTTTTTCGGCCATGCCAGAAAAGGCACGTCGGACTTACATCTGTCAGCACCTGATTAAAAAGTGCTGTCCTACTATTGAAGGCCACGAATATTAATGGTATCTATGGCCGGGTTGCGCCTCTCGTGTTTTAACGTGCGATATCCGGTACTTCTTTTGCCAGTCTGAACCTGCCGATCAGCAGCCAGCCGGTGAGGCACACGAGCCCGGTCGCCACGTTGATGGCCCCGAAAAGGATGAGACTGGTCGCGTCAAGGGAGACAAGAACCATCCCGGCACTGCCAAAAACGAGGGCAAAGCAGTTGATCAGGGCTGATGCGGAACCGGTGTCCCCTTCCTGCTGTTCGAGCATAAGGAATGTTCCGGGCGGCCGCACGCAGCTGCCCATCAAGGATACCGGGAGAAGGGCGAGGGCAAATACGAGCGGCCCGAGGCTGCCAAAGAGGCAGACAATCATACCTCCTATAATAATGACGGCAAAACAGGTAGTAATAATGGATTTGCGGCTGACGTACCGGGAAAGCCAGATATAAAGGAAAGGGCCTGCGATCAGGCCTAAGGCGTTGAAGACGAAATAAAAACTGTACAGCTGTGCGGAGAGCCCGAATCCCTGTTCGTAGAGGTACGAAGAGCCGGCAATAAACGCATTCAGCGCTACGTTGACGAGCGAGAAGATGACAAGAAGCACGGTAAACCCGGGATTTTTGAGCACCGTCCCGAGCCGGCGCAAGGACTGCGTGACGGTGCCGGTGTACCGGCAGGCGAGGGTCTCCTCAAGCAGGAGGCAGCCAGCCAGAGAGACCGCGCCTACGAGGCCGAGTGTCCAGAAAAGGCCTTGCCACGAGGTATAGGGGAGCATGAACGCGCCCAGCACCGGGGCGACGGCAGGCGAAATGAGAACCATGGACTGGACGAGCGCGAGCACCGACTCCTGTCTTCTTCCTTCATACACATCCTTGACCATCGCAGTTGCAGCCGCCGGGGCCGCGCTGCCGCCGATGGCCTGGAGAACGCGGAAAAAGATCAGGGCCCAGATGCTTCCCGATAATGCACAGGCGGCGCTTGCAGCGATGTAGATGGCCAGTCCGGCAATCAGGACGGGCCGGCGGCCGTACTTGTCGGAAAGCGGCCCCCAGAAGAGCATGCCGACGCCAAAAAAGATAAAAAAGAGGATCAGGGTCAGGTTGGTGAGGTTGATGGAGGCGTGAAAATACTCCCCCATGCCAGGAAGGGCTGGGAGGTAGAGATCGGTCGAGAGCGGAATAAATGCAGACAGCACCACGATCAGGGCGATGAGTCCCCGGTCGCCAAGGTATTTCTGGCTGGTGCGAGGTACTGTGTCTTCTTCAGGGATGAGGTTCATGTTCGCTTCCACGAATCAGTGTGTTGAATGAGAGGGAAAAACCGGTCAATCATTGTTCTGTTTCAGGATCCAGTTTTGGAAGAAATTTTACATATAGATGCCACTCTAGCGATTGGTAAATACTATCCTTTTGTAGAGTGTGTCTGTATCAACCGGGTTCCGGTGCGTTGTTGTGACTTTTTAACTACCCGGCAGGTATCAAGCACAACACGGTCATTTTCTTTGAGTCATGTTAACGCACCAGAACAGTAACTTGGCATGTGCAACCTCTCATTTTTGCGGGTTGTGACATGGAGGTACTTTTGGGTATCTACGGTTCGCTTATGCACATCAGATTTTTGTCGATATGGGCATTTATGGTATTGAGATCATCCCGCAGTTTGACCAGCCACTCCTTTCTCCAGACAACAGGTGGGAGCCTGCTTCCCACGATATCCCGGTCGAGGTAACTGGCGCTCCACAGGCTGACGAGCTTGAGAGCCGGTATCAGTCTCTTTCCTGATGAGGTAAGTGCATACTCCACTTTTGGGGGAACTTCCGGGTAGACCGTTCGTGTCACCAGACCGTCCCGCTCCAGTTCCCGCAGCTGCCGCACAAGCATGCTCTCGGTAATTCTGGTCATCCTGTGTGCGATCTCGCTGTACCGCAGAGACCCGTTTTCCAGAGCAAAGATGATCAACGGCTTTCGCTTACCCCCTATCACGTCAATGGCCGCTTCCAGCCATGTAATATAATCCTTATTTTTCACCATAGTGTATCTCGGTACAGACTCACTTTACAAAAGGATAGTATTTACCGATTGCTAGAGTGGCATCTATATGTAAAATTCCTGTCAAAACTACAAGAAACCCGGATTGGTCTTCTGATACTTCCCGAATTTTCTCTCTTGGCCATCCGTGATTTTGGGCGATGGCTATGGAAACAATACCCCACAATAACGCTCCTGCCGGGGCTGCCCTCCGGAACCGGAACAGGCAACCGGGAAACGATCCTTCCCCCTTGGTGAAGAGCATATGACCCGGGTCGTCTTTGTCAATCCTCTCGATACGTCATTAACCGCTCGGGGGCTCGGGCTCAAAACACCGCCACTGAATCTCATGTATCTTGCCGGCGCGGTTGAACAGGCAGGATTCTTTCCCGACATCATTGACGCGAATCTTCTGAATGCCCCGCCGGATAAAATTACTGAAATCATATCACGGCTGCGTCCTGACCTTGCAGGTCTGACTGCAACAACCGCGACTATCTCAAAGGCGTTCCAGTATATTAAGAAAATCCGCGATGCGGTACCAGAGTGTTTTATTTTCATAGGCGGGCCGCACGTTACCTTTCTCCCCACCGAGACCCTTGCCGAATGCCGCGAACTTGATGCCGTTGTCATCGGTGAAGGAGAGGAAACGGTCGTCGATCTGGTCAAATCCTTCTCAACGACAGATCCCCACTGGCCGGATACGATCCGGGGAATTGCCTATAGACGAAAAGACGGAGACAGGGAACGAATCATGGTCACACCGGCACGACCCTTGATCCAAAATCTGGATGCAATAGCATTCCCCGCCCGCCACCTTGTCCCATTTAACGAATACAAACTGTTGAACAGGAACGCCGCGATCGGATTTATGATTACCAGCCGTGGCTGCACGTTTGCCTGCAATTACTGCTCCTCATCGTACATGATGGGAGGGAAGTTCAGGGCGAGGTCCCCGAAAAATGTTGTCGACGAGGTGGAGGAACTTGCCGTAGCCTACCATGTGGATACCATTGAGTTCCTCGATGACAATTTTATGCTCGACCGTCCCCGGGCACTTAATATCGCCCGTGAGATACGATCGAGGGGACTGGATGTCTCCTTTGTCGCATCGTCCCGTGTGAATGAGGTCAATCACGATGTGCTGAGCGAGTTAAAACAGGCCGGGCTGTCGACAATTTATTATGGCGTCGAATCCGGGTCTCCGCGTACCCTGGAGCTGATGAACAAGCGGATCACGTTATCCATGGCAGAAGATGCGGTCAGGACGGCAAAGGACTGCGGTATCAGCGTGCTTACGTCGTTTATTCTCGGATACCCCGGGGAAACGTATGAGGATATGAACGCAACGATCCGGTTTGCGATCCATCTCGATCCTGATTATGCGCAGTTCACCATTCTTACCCCGTACCCGGGAACCCCGATCTTTCAGGAGCTAAAAGAGAAAAATCTTCTTGCTACTGATGACTGGGACCGCTACACGGTAATGGAGCCGGTCATCCGGTACGAGTCGTACGGGTTGACTTCGAAGCAGGTCTCCCGCAAACTCAGGGAGGCATACCTGCGGTTCTACCTGCGCCCTGGATACCTGTTCAGGCGGCCCGGTCTTTTGAAAACGGTGTTTTTTACCCTGTACCACAGTTACCTCCGACCGGCATTCAGGCATTCAGATCCTCAGGGATGGTACCGCAATTTACCTGCGGAGAAATAACATGATCATCAATCCAAAAAAAATATCAGCAAAACTGTCCATGGGAGGCACCCTATGGAACGTATAGCGAATATCGGGCCCACTTGGTATTTACTGCAGGTTTCATTCTCCCGCTTTTCCTCGGATTTTTGGTGAGGGCTATGGAAACACTACCACAACAAAACGCTCCTGCCGGGAAGGCCCCTGCCCAGGACCCCCCTTACAAATGGATTGTGCTGTCGAATACCACCATCTCGATGTTCATGGTATCGGTGAACGGCAGCATCACCCTCATCTCACTTCCTGCAATATTCAATGGCATCAATATCGATCCGTTCACCTCCTTCCAGTACCTGATCTGGGTACTGATGGGCTACGGCCTGGTCACCGCCACGCTGCTCCTGAGTTGCGGCCGGCTCTCGGACATGTACGGGAGGGTGAAGCTGTATAATATTGGCTTTGCCATCTTCACCTTTGGTTCCATCCTGCTGTATCTCACTCCGGACACCGGGGATGCCGGTGCCATCGAAATCATCGTCTTCCGGCTTATCCAAGGGGTCGGCGCGGCGTTCATCTTCTCAAACAGCGCCGCACTCCTCACCGATGCATTTCCACCTGATGAACGGGGCAAGGCGCTGGGACTGAACCTGATCGCGGCTCTTTCAGGCCAGTTCGTCGGACTTATCCTTGGTGGTATTCTCGCGTTCTTCAACTGGCGGTACGTATTCCTTGTCAGCGTTCCGGTCGGGATTCTCGGGACTATCTGGGCATTTTTAAAACTCAGGGAGACTTCTCTGCCCCGGCGGGCCCGGAAGATCGACATCTGGGGAAATCTCACCTTTATTGGCGGACTCACCATCTTTTTGATAGGTATCACCTACGCGCTGCTTCCGTATGGTAAGGATCCGATGGGATGGGGCAATCCCTGGGTCATCGCATCGATATTCATCGGTATAATTCTCCTCATCCTCTTCCCGATCATCGAAAGCCGGGTTGAGGACCCGATGTTCAAGCTGAATCTTTTCAGGAACCGTATTTTCTCACTGGCAAATCTCGCCGGATTTTTGAGTGCGATTGCCCGTGGCGGGGTGATGTTCCTCCTGATCATGCTGCTCCAGGGCATCTGGCTGCCGCTCCATGGCTATAGTTACGAATCGACACCTTTCTGGGCCGGGGTGTTCATGCTGCCGCTCACTGTCGGGGTTGTAATCATGGGGCCGCTCTCCGGCTGGCTCTCTGACAAATACGGCTCGCGGGTATTCGCTACGGGGGGGATGATCCTTGCCACCGTTTCATTCCTGATGCTGGCTATGCTGCCCTATGATTTCGAGTACCCCGTCTTCGCGATTGCACTCCTGATTATGGGCCTTGGGAACGGCATGTTCGGTTCACCCAACATTGCGGCCATCATGAATTCCGTGCCCCCGGAAGAGCGGGGTGTTGCGTCTGGAATGAGATCGATGCTCCAGAACAGCGGCGTGGTCATCTCCATGGCCATGTTCTTTACGATCGTTATCGTCAGCCTGACGCAGACCTTCCCCCCTGAACTCGCCGCTTCGCTCACGAATGCCGGGGCACCGGACCTCATCGCCCCCATGAGTGCCATCCCTCCGACGGGTTCGTTGTTCGCGGCATTCCTGGGCTATAATCCGGTCCGCATTATCCTCGCTGCAATGCCGCAGGCAGTCGTTGCCGTTATTAATCCGGCAACAATAGCAACGCTGACCGGCATTACGTGGTTCCCGACGACGCTCGCGCAGGCATTCATGCCCTCTCTCCGAGTCTCCTTCTTTATTGGCGCAGCACTCTCTCTTGTTGCTGCAGTACTATCGGCGATGCGCGGGTCGAAGTACGTCTACGAGGTCGATGGACAGAACGCCGGGAAACCAGCAGGAATGCCGGGGCCGGAAACGGGGCCTGATGATGAGAAGTCTGAATGAAAAAAGATTATAACCGCGTATTGTGAAGGGTGAAATGATGACGAAGATGTTTGAAAAAATCCTGATAGCAACCGATGGGTCGGCAAAAAACCAGCCTGCGGTGAAGAAAGGTCTGGAGCTGGCCCGTGAATTTGGATCGATGGTCTATGCCGTCTACGTGATCGACGAAACGACGTTTACATCGGCAGAGGCAGGAGCGCTGACGGGCGAGCTTTACATGAGTTTAAAGGAGGAGGGTGAAAAAGCCGTTGAAGACGTGAAACGGATCGCGAACGGCCAGAAGGCAGAGACCCTCGTACTGTCCGGCAGGCCTGCGAATGTCATTACGGAGTTCGCCGTAAAAAACAAGGTCGATCTGATCGTTGTCGGCTCGCAGGGCAAAACCGGGCTCGAACGACTGATCTTAGGCAGTGTCGCTGAGAGTATCATACGGATGGCGGATGGTATGGTTCTCGTGGTAAAAAGCAAATAATCGTGTCTTAACAGTATCTTTTTTTGCGTGCTCCGGGAGTTTTCACGCCGGGAAAAGAGGTCACGGGCGTGCGGTTGTAGTACAGGGTTTCGGGTGCTTCATGGTGCTGGCCGGGACCCCCGGTTCATCCCTGAAACCGCACCGGGTGCAGGGCCATAATTGAGGGGGGGTCGCATCAAAAAAGGTACGACCCCCCCCTTTTTGGTGGGGCAAATTTGACCCGGTTTAAACAATTTTGATATTGATTTCAGGTCAGTTCCGGCAGGGTATTTCAGCGGCGGTTTATGACGGAAAACCCGGCCGGATCCTGCGAGGCCGGGAGGTGCCGGTATCCCCACTATTTCATGGGCCCGTTGGGTGTCTCAAACATGATACGACCCCCCCACCCCTTTTGGGATTTTTGGTTCTTTTCCTCTGGCACTTTTATGACGTAAAAATGCTGGTTTTTTAACACTGAAAACGGGATTGCGCTAAAGGGGGGGTCGTGCATGATCCAGGTGCGACCCCCCCTCATCTGGTGATGTTTGGGCGGGGGGATGGGCCGGGTTCCCTCCCGTGCCCGTATCTTTTTACGGTATAAAAGAAAACGGGATGGTACGATGGAAGAAAAAAACCGGGACCTGCCGGATGACGATGACGGTATCCGGTTCCGGG
>JBAYMI010000117.1:0-6949 GCA_041663625.1 Methanoregula sp. | reverse complement strand
GTGCGACCTCAAGGGAGGGTATACGGGATTCACCCCGCAAACCTTCTCAAAACGGATGAGCGAGGATGCAAAAGCTGTAGGGTTCGATGTCTGGGCCCTCCACGCGGATCACATCACCGTCAAGAAGGGCGATGCCGCGGAGATCGAAGGAACAAAGCAGCTGATCGATGCACAGATCGCGGCCGGTTATACCTCGTTTGCGATCGATGCCTCCCATCTCTTCAATTTCGAAGGAAAGAATGTCCGGGAGGAACTCGACCCGAATATCCGGGTCACCACGGGCCTTGCCCGCCACATCAAAAGCAGGATGAACGGGAAGGCATTCGGTCTTGAGGTGGAAGTCGGAGAGATCGGCAGGAAGGACGGGACCGGGCTTGTCCTGACAAAGCCTGAGGAAGCGGTCGCGTTCATCAAGGCGCTCAACGAGGCCGATGTCTTCCCCAATGTTCTTGCCATAGCAAACGGCAGCACGCACGGTCACACCTACGATGCCCTCGGGAATGTTGTCGAACAGCTCTCCATCGACATCCCCCAGACAAAAGCGATCGCAAAGGCCCTGCGGGACAACAAGCTTCACGTAGGGATCGCCCAGCACGGGATCACCGGGACTCCCCGCGATCTCATCAACCTCCATTTCCCGAAAGGCGACATCATCAAGGGCAATGTTGGCACATTCTGGCAGGATGTTGTGTTCAGTACCCTGAAAGTGTACGAGCCCGCGCTCTACAAGAACATCCAGGAATGGACGCTGGAAAAGTACAAGCCCCTGAACGCCGGGAAATCGGACCGCCAGGTGTTTGACGGGAACTGCAAGATGGCGATCAAGGAGTTCTTCAAGGATCTCTATTCCCTTGATGAAGCGACCGAGCATGCCATACGGTCCATGGCCTATGCCGAGAGCCTTGTCTTCTTCCGCGCTTTCGGCGCATACGGGTCAGCATCGCTGGTAAGGAAATCCCTGCAAAAATAATCCCGCAATCTTTTTTCACCCGCTACAGGCAGAAAGTTGGGATCATAAGCAAGCTTTAATTATCTTCCCTCCCAAATTAGGGCAGATGGTTAACGGAATTGTTTTGCCAATAAAAAAGGTATTTGCTCTCGTGGACTCTAAAATTTCTGTCGAGATCAAGGATGAGGGGCGGAAGCTGCAGGGACGTCTTATCGCAGTGGATGAATATCTCAACATCCACATGGAAGAGACGACCGAATTTGTCGACAACCAGCGGGGACGGAGCCTCGGGACTGTCGTTATCCGGGGTAACAATATCCTCACCATTGCACCGGTAATCTGATTTTTAAGACGGAGAAGCGAATGGAAGATCCTGTTGATGAAGGACTGAAACTGATCCAGTCAAAGCCGGAAGGCGTGCTCCAGAGCGAACTCTGGAAAGAGCTGGGTGTTGACAGCCGGAAGTGCTCGCGGATTGTCAAGAAACTGGAAGACGGCGGGCTCATCGAACGGGTGGAATTCAAGAAGGATGGTATCAAGACCTATCTCCTGCGGGCAAAGCAGATGCCGGTAAACCCGAATCATCTCCTCGCAGGTGACGAACTCATTCCCTGTATCGCGTGCGATCTCGAATGCGTTGTCGAGGAATGCCACCCGCTGATGGACTGGATGTACCAGCTTGCCATTGTCTCCCAGTCTGAAAAATAATCCGGCATTTCATCTCCTTTTTTTACGATACCCGCCGGGTCCCGGTTTCTCTCATGATGTACTCCGAACGAAACCGGCGTGTCTGGTGAGTCTCTTCACCAGGACCGGCCGGAATCGCCACGTATTGCCTGCCCGGAATCGCGATTTTCAACAACTATTTATCGCTCTACCATCCACCTGATAATAATTATTCCTGCGCCGTTTTGCCGGAAGATGCACAATGATCTCTATCCTGTTTGTCGATGACAATACCGATCTTTTTACCCGCATCCGCACGTTTCTTGAAAAGACCGGCGAGATCCGGGTTGAGCAGGCTCACTCCATCAAACTGGCAATAGAGAAACTCCGGGGCAGGACATTCGATGTCATCATCTCCTACGAAGAGTTACCCGATGTGAACGGTATCGAGTTCGTTCCTGACATGAACGGCATCGACTTTCTCAAGTACCTCAAGATGCAGGGGAACATCACGCCGGTAATTCTCCTGTGCCGGAGGGGCGCAAACAAGTTCGCCCTTGAGGAGGTGAACAACGCAACGGAGATTGCGCTTCCCCCGTCCGGTGATCTCCGCCCCCACCTCATGGAGATGGTCACCCTGATCAAGCAGACCATGCTCCGGAAGAAGGCCGAACGCGAGCTCAAAGGCCAGAACGAGCAGCTGGCAGCCATCCTCTCGGCAACACCCCTCGGCATCTTCCAGACGAGAAACAGCATCCTCGAATGGGTGAACCACCCGTTTGTTGCCATGCTGGGGTTTGACGATACTGCGCTCATCGGAAAAGAACTACGTACCCTGCTCAAAACCCCCGATGAATACGAACAACTCCTTAGAGGATTCCTGATCCGGAAGGATGCCCAGGGGCTCGGGCATGCAGACTGCCGGCTTGCCCGGAAAGACGGGTCTACCATTCCCTGCCATATACAGGTCCAGCCGCTGGATCCCCTGGACATCGCCAAAGGCGGCACCTTCGTTGTCACCGATAACACGGAGAAGCAGAAGTATGCAGATGCCCTCAGGGAGAGCGAGGCAAAGTACCGCGATGTACTCCTCAATACCCAGAGTATCATCATCAGGATGGATACCCAGGGAAACATCACGTTCTTCAACAACTATGCGCTGACCTTCTTCGATTATACATCGGCTGAGGTGATCGGCAAGAATGTCGTCGGTACTATCGTATCCGAGAAGGCCCGCGCTCAGCATGGACTCTCGATGATGGCCAACGACATCGGGTTCAATGCCGAAGGCTATGCGGTCAATGTCAACGAGAATGTCCGGAGGAATGGCGACCGCGTCTGGATCGCGTGGATCAACAAGGCGATCCGTGACGAACAGGGCAGGCTCGTCGAGATCCTCTGTATCGGCAACGATATCACGGACCGCAGGCGTGGCGGGAGCGAAGTGCGGATCAGCACCGACACCTGGAAGAATTCGGTTGTCGCGGACACCGATGTGCAGGAGGAAGTGTTCGACGCGGTCTTCCACATCTGTACCGAGATCTCCCTTGAAGGCCGGGAAGGAAAACCCGTCGGGACAACCTTCCTCATCGGGGATACGAAGAACGTGCTGGAAAAGTCGCGCCAGATCATTCTCAACCCCTTCGAGGGGCACCGCCCGGAACTCCGGGTGATCACCAATCCCGGGCTCAAGGAGAATATCAAAGCCCTTGCCCAGCTCGACGGCGCGTTTGTCATCACCGGTGACGGTTTTGTCGAATCGGTAGGCCGTTACATTACTGTGGATTCGAGCAATGTCTCCCTTCCGCCGGGCATGGGCACCCGGCACAACTCGGTTGCCGCCATCACGAGCGTGACCCATACCGTGGGAATTGTGGTCTCGCAGAGCGGCGGCGGGATCACCGTCTTCCGGGAAGGCAGGATCGTCAAAAAGATCACGCTCTGATGGACGGGGCCGGGGTGGCGTGCCGGTTGAAAACGTCTAAGGCCCGGTCTTCCCGAACGGGAAGCAATGCTGTAGTAACTATCGCATACGGGGAGTCGATTGACCTGGACAATCCGCCCGGCGTTTCTGCACCCCCACCCCGCTACAGCCAGAACCTCATCTCCCCACCCGATTCTCGATTAAAACAAGCTCTAAACAGGCCGGTTTTTCTCCTCGCAAAATCTCCGGATAGCCAGCCGGGGCCAATAGCGGGATTTCCCGTGACACTCCTCGCAAAAAAGCCCGAAACAGGCCGGTCGGGTTCTTCCGGAAATCGGGAAACGGGGTTCAGATTGGTCCCGGATGGGTCATTTTTGCCGATCCGGGCAGGTGAGAGTACTGATAGTCAAAAGAAAATTCAAAGAATGCCTGGAAGCCGGGAAATAGTGCAACCAGGTAAATGAAATCAAGATTATAGTAATCCTCCACAACATTAGCAAAATTTCCTGCTTTGTAGGGATCCTTTGATCCTTTATGTGACGCTCTCGGAGTTCCGCTTTCGGCTCTTCCCCCGCAGCGTGGGCATTCCCCTCATTGCGATGCCGCTGGATTACCGGAATAATTCACCGATAGTGATGCGGTGGCAGTCCAGGAAGCATCTTAATGCTTCCAGTCCCCCACGGGCGACTGGTGGGGCAAGAGGGGGCGATCATTTCTGCAAAATGAGGTTTTCAACAGAGTAAAATTTCTCATTCAATTATTGTTTTTACCGTGATTGAGGAATTCTGCAGAGCCGGAATCTGGTACTATTGACCGATAACACCTTGCGATCATCATACCAATCTGACTCTCATGAGCAAGAAAAAATCCAAATCTCCTGCGATTGAGAACAATGTTGATTCAGAATCTGTCTCCGACGCCATTGATATCGAGATAATTTCCGCGAAAATTTTTAAGGGAGGATCGGCAATCAACACCGTGTCATCTCTCCTGGTATACCGGCAGGATCTCAAACTTACTTCTGAATCTATGGAGTACGCTGCTCTGGTGATAACCTCCATTGAAGAGAAAGAAGATGGATCGATCTCGGTTAATCCTCTCGCTCTTGCAGCAACATCAATGGATCATGTCAGTCAGTTTTCCGGGATTGTTGAGTGGATCCAACTCTGATTCTTTATTCTGCCAGGTACCTGTGACGGCTTCTGAGAACCTGTAATGATTGAGGAATATTTTCGTTTATCGTTATTGCGGGGTATCGGATCCCGGAACTATTCTTTTCGCAGTTTCCGGCAGGGGTCCCGAAGAGTGGCACCCTTATCCCTGCCCCCTTCCGTAATGGGCGAGGGAGTTTTCATTTACGGTGCTCCCGGATTCTGACGGCTGAGGAAGATACCGGGTAGACTCCCGGCAAACGGGATACTTTTTTTAGTTGTCCGTGCTCTTTAAAAAAAGGGAATTGATGCTCACTGGTATCGGGAAATTTTCCGGTTCCCGTTCTTTTTCTTGTGTGGTATGAGTCCTCCATTTTTTCAGTGCGGTACACACTAAGAAGATTTCGGAGAATTGAATCCGAAAAAACTTGTTTGCAGATTCTGATTCTCTGCTCAACATTGCACCACGTGCATTGGATTTTTTGTTGATCTGATTCCTGAAAGTCTCCGGAATAGGAAATTCTAATGTCGTATTGAACGTTGTATTCTCTCCACGTGAGAATTTTCATTCGAAGATGATGGAACAATTGACCGATAATAACTTGCGATCATCATACCCATCTAACCTTCATGAGTAAAGAAAAACTTCAGTTGCCTAAGATCGAGAACATCGTTGCTTCGGGATCTATTGCTGATGCTATCGATCTTGTTGAACTTTCAGAAAAGGTTGAGAACTGCGAACTCAACAAGAAACGATTTCCTGGTGCTGTATTACGACTTCAAAAACCCAAAATCACGGTACTCGTTTTCTCTTCGGGAAAGGTGGTAATTACCGGTATCAAAAGTGATGGTGATTTTGTCCGCGGTCTGGAGAATCTCATTCTGAAAATGAAAGAGGCCGGAGTAATCTGTCATGATACGCCCGATGTGGCTGTTACAAATATGGTATGTTCGTATAATCTCGGAAAGTACATTAACCTGAATAAGGTAGTTATCACGCTTAACATGGAAAATATCGAGTATGAACCGGAACAGTTTCCCGGGTTAGTGTATCGTATATCAGATCCAAAAGTTGTTGTTCTTATCTTTTCATCAGGAAAAATAATCCTGACCGGGGGGAAAACAATGGAAGATGTAGAGAGAGGAGTTTCATTTCTTGAACAAAAGATGAGTAGTATTTCATCGTAATCTCTGGAATGATCATCTCTCCACCATCCACTTATTTACTCCGTCAATTGGCAGGAATTCAAATTTGGAATCTGCGGCCCTGCTAAAAATTCTGCTCTGTTGAAATCCACTTTCGCAAAGATGGGGATTGGTGCCCCCATATCCTTTAGGGATAATTGCCGCCGATCCAAAAGGGCGCCCCGTGGCGGCTTCAATTACCGGTCATTACGGTAGCCAGAAAAATTTCATTTTAAAGAGTGGGTAAGACATCGTCATCGCATACGGGGGTGCCACGAGCGTGCGTGGCGAAGCCCCGAGAGCACCTGAGTTTGCTGAACGATTTCTCCAGAGCAAAAAATTTTTATGAGTAAATTTTCCAAAAAACGGGCCGGGAGATCCCAGGTACAAAATCTCCCTGAATCTTTATGGAAGTGAACAACAAGGAGCCGATATAATTGCCCGCGTGTTTTTTATCATATTGTCACATGCATGCCGGGTTCATCCGTTGAAAACTGATGGGGTCTGAATCATCCGGATTTTTCATGAAAATTGTGGGCACCCGAAATCAGGAAATGGAAATTTCCCCAATTATCTTCACATTCCGGTAATGATTCCAACGATCTGCGGGGCGGTCTCCGGATTGCCATCCCCTATTTAAAAAATTATTTTTCCCTGAGAAATCTGAGGACTTCCCGAAATGACACCCGCTTCCCGTAGGTCAGCATGCCCATCCTGAAGATCCGTGCGGCAAGCCTTGTCAGGATAACAATGGAGATGACAAGAATGGTGATACTCACGACAATCTCGTACGGCGGTACTGTTACGAGCGTGAGCCGGACCATCGCAACGAACGGCGCGGTGTACGGGAAATAGGTCAGGACCTGCATCAGGAGGGAATTCGGGTCCTGCAAAAGGAACTGGAGGAAGATGAGCGGGAAGACGGCAAACATCGAGAAGACGGCCGAGACCTGCTGTGCTTCCCTGACCGAGGGTGCGAGGGATGCCGTGCAGGCGATCGAGACCGAGAACAGGAAGTACCCGAGCACGAAATAGATGACCGCAAGGCACACGAGCCACGTCACCTGGATCTCT
>JBAYMI010000116.1:0-6949 GCA_041663625.1 Methanoregula sp. | reverse complement strand
CAGTTGTCGCAGCGCGTCATCGATCTTCACGTTGTCTTTTTTGTATTAAGAACCCTTCCCGCCGGGGGGTTTACCGTCGTCAATCCGTGTCCCCCCCCTAAAACGGTCATAGCGGCCGCCGGACAGCGGGTATTTTTTCACGTCCCGAAACCTGTGGAAATTCAGGGGCTGCTGGACGCCCGCTATTTTGCAGGTTCAAGTGGGGTGAAAATCGTTTTGTTTTCGAAATAAACCCCATTCCGTCCGATTTTCCATGGGCGTGGACAACAGTTCCACTCCAGCCGGAAATGCGAATCGTCCGTTTGGCAAACGGAGCCCGAAATGGGCTTATTCGGGCACTGGTCACCGGAAGGACCGGTCCGGGGCGATCCAATCCCTTATGCAGTTTTGCGCCGGATACTACCGGCATGGGGCAGTATGTTTCAGGCGATGTCCTCCTGGCGTCAGTGGCGCTGGATGACCGCACCCCTCCCAAGACCCGCCCGGTCATCGTGATCCGCACGGAAGAATCGGGCACCCTCCGCGTCTGCCCGGTCAGCAGCAAGCCTCCGTCCGATGCGCCCTGCCTGCCGCTCACGATCGACGATTTTTCAAACGGCGGTCTTGACCTGTTCAGCGAGAGCTACGTGATGACGAGCCGGGTTCTCAGTCTCCCGGGTCGGGCGGTGGTTGGGAAGAAAGGCCGGCTCACGCCGGATTTTCTTGCAGAGATCACGGGACGGGCGCCGGCAGTTCTCCCACCCGCGAATTCTGTAAAGGGAATACCTGCAAACAATTCCCGGAAAAAACACTGACTTCTCCCCCGGATTTTTCCTGTTTTTTCGGGTCCGCACGTGGTGCATCAGCATCCTTATCTTTTCCTGTGGTAAGGATGTTAAGATGGATATTGCAGAGGCAATCCGGGAGATGGAGGCGCAGGTTGGCCGGATCTCGCCGGTCCAGAAATTCCTGCTGGGCACGGACGGCTCGGTCACCCAGATCCTTGAATCGATCACCGGAAAAAAAGTTGTCATCAGGACGCTCGTGCAGGAGATCGTGCCTGCCGACCGCATGGCTGCCGATCATCTCAGTATTGCTGAAGGCGACCCGGTAAATTTCCGTGTCGTGGAGATCAAAACGGAAGGGAACGGCGAGGTGCTGATCTACGCGGTGTCCCACACTCCTGTCAACCGTCTCTCGCCGGATTTCCGGGATGACCTGATGAAGGCCGATATCCCGATCGGGAAGATCATCAAGCAGCATCGCATCGAGGCCCGGCGGGAGATCCTGAATGCCCGCGTCCTCCCGGCCACGGAAGAGGCCGGAAAGATATTCTCCATCTGCAAGAACGAGCCGCTCCTCTCCCGGCAGTACCAGATCATCCATGGGGGAAAACCCCTCATCTTCATTGAGGAGCAGTTCCCCTACAACCGTTTCCTCGATACCCGGCGCGTGATCGTTGACACGCCCTCGCGGCTTCATGTCTCGCTCATCGACATGCATGGAGGATCGGGCCGGGTGGATGGCGGCATCGGCATCACGCTTGACGAACCCGGTATCATGATAGAGGCAGAACTCGCTTCGGTCTTATCAGTGACCGGCTGCGACCTGGCAACGCAGGACCGGATCGCGAAAGTATCTGCAGACGTACTGCGTGAACTCAAACTTGGCGGGAGCGTGGCGATAACGGTCAGGACGCAGTTCCCGTCCCACATCGGTTTGGGGAGCGGTTCCCAGATCGCGCTTGCCGTGGCAAAGGCGATCACCGAACTCCACGGACTGCACCTTCCCGCACCAAAGCTTGCCCGTCTCACGGGACGGGGCGGCACATCCGGCATCGGAACCGCGGCGTTCGATCACGGGGGTTTCATCATTGACGGCGGGCACCGGTTCGGGACCGGGGGGGAGAAGACCGACTTCCGCCCCTCATCAGCATCCCGGGGTATCAATCCACCCCCGGTCATCGTCCGCCACGAGTTCCCGCCCGACTGGCACATCCTGCTCGCGGTTCCCGACCTTCCGCCCGGTGCCAGTGGCGACCATGAAGCGGATATCTTCCGGACCCTCTGCCCGGTCCCGCTGAACGATGTCCAGGCTCTCACGCACCAAGTCATGATGCGGATGCTGCCGGGGCTTGCCGAGCACGACCTCGACCTCTTCGGTTCGGCCATCAACACCGTGCAGGGCCTTGGCTTCAAGCGTGTCGAGCTCAGCCTCCAGCCCCCTGCGGTGACCGGTCTCCTCTCTACCCTGCGCAATGCCGGGGCTGCCGGTGCGGGCATGAGTTCATTTGGTCCCGCGGTTTATGCAATCGGTGACACGGGCATGCAGGATCTCGAACGGGCAGCCCGGGCATGCATGCAGGAACAGGCCGATGGAGGGACAACCCTTGTCACCTCAGCCCGGAACCGCGGGGCAAACATACGGGTAGTATAATACTTCACTGTTGTGTGATGGAAGAAATGTACTATAAACAATAGTTCATGTAGGGGAGCCGGCGTTACTTTCCAATTTTCAGGAGCATCTCTTCAAGCGAGGGGTAGCGGGACTCGATCTTCTCCACCTTGCCTCCGGTCTCGGTGATGATAGCTGTGCACTCGCTGAGCTCTTTCATGTCCTCCGCATCGCAGATAAAGAAACCTTCTTCCTGTCGGTAGGTCTTGGAATGGCCGATCAGTTTTGCCGGATCCTCTATGGAGAAGAAGAGCGTGTAGGTGAGCGAGCCGAACTGTTCGCGCAGCTCCTTCATGGTGCCGAACGCAACCACCTTTCCCCGTCTGAGGATCATCACCTTGTCGCAGATCGCTTCGACCTGGTACAGGTTGTGAGCCGAGAGGACGATGGTCTTCCTCTCCTGCCGGAGCCGGCGCAGGTAATCGGCGATAAACCTTGAGGTCATCGGGTCT
The DNA here is from genome assembly GCA_041663625.1 of Methanoregula sp. Lineage (GTDB taxonomy): Archaea > Halobacteriota > Methanomicrobia > Methanomicrobiales > Methanospirillaceae > Methanoregula. The sequence goes on along the minus strand of JBAYMI010000116.1, from coordinate 4,064 downwards.
AGGCCGCTGGTCGGCTCATCGTACACGAGGAACCCCGGGTCATGGATCAGCGAGCGGGCGATCGCGGCCTTCCTCTTCATGCCCTTGGAGAACTCCCCGATCTTCTTGCCGTCCGGTTCCAGCGAGAGCGCGGCGAAGAGCTGGTTTGTCCGGACCTTGATCTCTTGCGGGCTGATGCCGTAGATCTCACCGAAGAACGCGAGGTAGTTCTCGGCCGTCATCGTCTCGTAGAGCCGGGACTCCTCGGGCAGGTAGCCGAGGTTCTCCTTGAGGGCCATCGGGTTCTTCACCACGTCGATATCGTTGATGAAGAGTTCCCCGGCAGTCGGGACAACGAGGCCGGAGATGATCTTGAGGAGCGTGGTCTTGCCCGCCCCGTTGTGGCCGATGATCCCGAAAATCTCACCGGCATCGAACGCGAAACTGACGCCATCAAGCGCAAGGAAGCCGTCGAAATCTTTCTTCAGTCCGCGGGCGGTGATCATGGTGGCAGCCTTCTCAATCAGACTTGTGTTGTGGTCCAGATATAGGTTGGGATGGATACACAGGATTCTGGCTGTACGATCTCTGGCCTGTCCGTGATCGTGAACGAAAAAACCTTTTTTTCATCCGACCCCGTCCTTCACGATCAGCTGTCCTGGTCCCGGTTCTCCGGTGTAAAAATAGCATTTTTTTGGAGGTATCTGCGCTGGTGTATGGGGGGGGGTCGGGCATGAGAAAAGTGTACAGGTGCCGGTCCACGCGGCATGGAAATACGGTAAAATTACGGAGAGGATTACGAAAAGACCTCCGGCTTATCCTGATCGAAAATAGCTGTCCGACCCCCTACAGTCCCCGTTACGGTTCCTGTAAAGATCTGTGAAGGGATATGATTGGTGCCCGTACCGATGGGTATTTTACTGATACCCCGAATTATTCTGTACTCATGACTACTCTGCCTCTTGCCGGGGAGAGTGGTCCGGAAAAACTCTGTATGGGCGCTCTTGCTGATATCTGGACCATCGCGAAATGGGAAGTAAAGAAATCCTTCTCCCTGATGAACAGGGACGTTCTCCCTCTCGCCGTTGTCCTCTTTGTCCTTCTCGTGGTCGTGACCGGGTTCTCAGCCCAGAGCGGTCTGCACATCCAGGACGGCATGTACCGCGTGGGGGTCGATGACCCGGCGGTTGCACAGATGCTCGCGGGCGATGCCCGGTTCATGGTGTACCAGCTCGATACCCCCACCCTTATTGAAAACCGGGATGCGTTTGACCTCGTGATTGTCAACGGATTTGTGAACGTGGGAGAGGGCAGCCGGGCAGTGGCGGCACAAAAGACCCTTGAGCGGGATTACGCAAAGTACGTGGGCAGCGTGTTCAATGAGCAGGAGGATCTCTTTGCCGCGTACCCGCTCTGGATCGATACCCAGGGTATCACGAGCGAACTTGACTTCATGTCAACCCAGAGCGGCCAGTACGTGAGCGCTGCCCCCCCGCGCCCGGGAGCCCCGGTGCCCGAGGGAACCATTGAGCAGATCGCAACACCGTCTTCCTCCCTTTCCGTAACAGAAGATGAACTCCGCGAACAACTGGTCACCTCGAACGCGAAGAACACGCAGATCTCCCGGTACACGGATGCCCTCTCCTCAAGCAGTTCCACTATGGGCACGTTCAAGACCCCGTCCCAGCTCTCCCCACCCCTGCCGTTTGATTCCATCATCATCGTGTTCGTTTTTATCTTCCCGCTCTACTTCACCTCGCAGTTCTTCATGATGAGTATCATGAACGAGCGGATCGAGCGGAGAGGTGAGATCCTGCTCTCGGTACCCGTGAAGACCTCGTCCATTATCCTCGGCAAGATGCTCCCGTTCTTCCTCGGCATGCTCGCGATCTGTACGGCCCTCACGTTCTGGATCGGGGCATCTCCCCTCATCATCCTGCCCCTCATCCCGGTCATCTTCTTCTTCCTTGCCAATGCGCTCCTTATCGGGATGCTCGCCCGGAGCTTCAAGGAGCTCTCCTTTGTCTCCATCTTTTTCTCGACGGTGGCTACCTCGTACCTCTTCTTCCCGACTATCTTTGCCAACGTCCACGTCATCAGTCTGATCTCACCCTTAACCCTCATCGTCCTCACCATGCAGGGAACCGCGTGGACGGTGACCGATTACCTCTATTCCACCTCCCTCTTCTGGCTGACAAGCATTGTCCTCTTCTATATCGCGGCCCGGAACTTCAAGGAGGAGCGGCTCTTCTCGGAGAAAGGTCTCGTTACCCGGATGCGCGAGTTCCTTTCGGAGATCCTCTCGAAGAAACGTCCTTTCCTCTCGCTCTTCCTGCTCTCGGGCTTCTCCATCCCGTTCGTCTTCATGGTGCAGATGATGTGCCTCGTACTCTTCTTCAACCTGCCCATGCCCTTCTCGCTCATCTGCCTCCTCCTTCTCGCCGCGCTGATCGAGGAGATCGCAAAAGGTGTCGGGATCTACACGCTGTATGCCCGCGACCCCGCGTTCCTGACATGGAAGAACCTGGTCTTTGCCTGCGGCGCCACCGCAATTGGATTTCTCGTGGGCGAGAAACTCCTGCTCTTCGTCACTCTCGCCCAGATCTCGGACTCGATCTTTGGCAGCATCCTCTTCCTCTCGCTCGGCTCCCTCTGGCTCCCGCTTCTCCTTCACTTCGTGTGCGTGCTCATCGTTGCCTGCTGCCTGAAGAAATGGGGGAAGGCAGGATTTGTCCCCGGTCTTGTGCTTGCGATGATCGCGCACTGTGTCTATAATCTCTATTTCCTCCTGGGGTGGCTCACATGAAAGCACGGCACCTGTCCATTATTGCCAAGAAAGAATTCCGCGGGCTCTTCTCCGAGCGGACAATCCTGCTTGCGGTACTGCTCCAGCTCTTCATTGCCCTCTTCTCATCGTTCCTCATGGTCGGCCTGACCTCGATGTACGACCCGTCCTCGCTCTCGCAGTACTCGCACTTCCGGTACAATGTGGGATACGCAGGCAATGATTCCGGGATGCTCTCCACGCTGTATGACAGCCCGGACTTCCGGGTCTTCAAGATGGATCTTTCAACAGGGGTTGCCGCACTTAAGGAGCGGAAACTCGCGGCAGTGATCTGGGTCCCGGACACGGCGCCGGATGCCGATGAACCGGTCAAGATCACACTCTACACGCTCCAGAACGATCTCCAGAGCGCCATCGTGGATGTCAAGCTCAAGGATATCTTCCTGAAGTACGAGGCAAACCTCCGCGAGATCCGATCGGAGCGGCTGGACGCACTGCCCCTGTTGCTCAAGATTCCGTCATCCACGGGTGGCGGGGACTTCTTCGAGTTCGTGTATGGCCTCCTGATCCCGCTTCTCGTCTTTATGCCGGCGATCATCGCGTCGGCACTGATCATCGACCTGATCACGGAGGAGTACCAGCACGACACGCTGGAGACTCTTGTATCGACACCGGTCACGTTCTCCGAGATGGTCTGGGGGAAGGTTCTGGCCTGCGAGGTGCTGGTCCCCGTCCAGGCCGGGGTATGGCTTATTCTCCTGATGATCAACGGTATCGCGATCCAGAACGCCGGGCTGATCCTCCTTCACGTCACGATCAGTTCGCTCGCCCTTATCCTGCTGGGGGCACTCACCGCGCTCCATTACCGCGAACGGACCGCTGCGCAGTTTATCTTCTCGACTGCGCTTGTCGTCGTGATCCTGCTCGCCCTCTCCCTGCCCTCAAATCCGATGAACCTCCTGACCCGGCTCGCTGTAGGCACGGCTGGTGCAGAACAGTGGATTGTTCTTGTGATCGTGATGGCAGTCGTTGCCGTGCTCGGTTACGCGACCCAGCGTTATGCCGAACGGATCAGCAGGATCAATCACTCGGGGTGACCGGGGGAATAAACACCGGTGAAAAAAGAGTATGTGTGGTTTTTAGTACGTGAGCGTCAGCAGCTCCTGGTCAAGCGCCTTGTAGGTCCTGCCCGCGCTGGTTACGAACACCTCGACCCGGTCGCTGCCGCTGCCCCGTGTTCCCTGGATGATGAGTTCATCCCCGCGCCGTGGCCGCCGCTCATTGTTGTTCATGTACTGCT
>JBAYMI010000115.1:0-7006 GCA_041663625.1 Methanoregula sp. | reverse complement strand
GGAAGAGTGCGTCCTCTGCTGCCTTCCTCTCGGTGATATCGGTAATGACGGATAAGCCAGAGAGGACCCCTTTATCCTCAATCCGGACGGTCGTTATCAGGCAGTGGCGGATCGTACCGTCCCGGAGCAGGATATCAATCTCGCTGAGATGCTTCGGGAACTCACCACTCCGGATTGCATCAATAACCTTCCGTGCAGCCACAGCACTCTCCGGCGTCAGGATGGAATAGATGGATTGCCCGACAAGGGTTTCCGGTGAGAATCCCAGGAGCCGGACCGCTGCCGGGTTGGCGTAGTGGATGAACTCCCTGTCGTGAATGAGAACATAATCAGGGAGATTATCCGCAAGGTTCCGGTACCGCTCCTCGCTCTGTTTGAGCTCGGCCTGGGTCCGGGCCATATTGAGCATCAGGAAGGATGCCGTGAGGACGATGTCCATGAGGATCGTGACGAGAAAGAAGACCGGGTTTATGGGATCCGGACCTCCAAGCGAGTGGTCCCCGGGAGTGACAAGCCCTTTGACAACTATCGCGGTCCAGAGGAGGGCCGTGACCAGGAGAGCCCCGGAAAAGCTGTACCTGAGCGACCGGGTCTCCTGTTCCCCGGACCGTATCGCGATGAGAGAGGTTGCAACAAAGCAGGGGACAATGAGCAGTGCTACGACCACGCCACGGCTGACAACCGAATCGCTCATGATCATAAACCAGAATAACAGGAAGGCGGCCGGTATCAGGATGCAGTACAGGATCCTGGGGAGTGCCCGTGCCCGGAAATATCTCCCGGTACTGTCGAGCCGCATCATGACCGACAGCGCGATCAATAGATTTGCCCCGGTTGAGGAGAGCAGAACGGGCACGAATCCTTCGAGCAGGTACAGAAGATACCCGGAGGACGTGACCAGCAGGGAAAGCATCCACAGCTGAAAGCCGTCATAGGTCTTCTGGGACCTCCAGAAGGTGAAGAGCATCAGCGTGAGGACTACATTGACGAGAAAGAGGGTGAGGAAAAGGGTACGGATATCGGGCATCCACATGGTATCAGGCTCCGCCAGGAATTGCCCCGCCGGATAGTTAGGAAATACGTGGGTATATTTTCCTTCTGGTGTTATGAATATTCGTAATTATTATTCCTGATCCGGTTCCGCCAGGATTGACGGACCGGATCATCAGGAAATAATTAAACCGTGAGAACAAATGATCCCCAATCCATTACGAGAAGACGGGACGGATACGTAAATCCGCAATTGGAATTTGTCAGAGCGGGGAATACTGATGTTACTTGTTGATGCCAGGTGTACCATTTTACCGGAACGCGGACGCGATTTTATCATGGAGGTCCGGAAGATTATCCCGATCGTTCGCGGGGAGGCCGGATGCACGCGATATGAACTGGTTGCCGATGTTCACACTCCCGGGGTTTTTCATTTTATTGAGGAGTGGGAGAGCCAGAAACATCTCGATGAACATATCCTGCAACTGCATATGCAGGAATATTTTGCAAAAACGGCAAAATGCCATTCGTCCCCGACCGACATGAAGATCTATGAGATCGTTTCATCGCGATCGATGGCGATGAATCACTAACAGGACATTGCCGGTTTCATACGAACGGTGCATACTTCCGGGAGGAAACGTGCCGGTGAACGGACTCCCGTTTTTCCGGAGGGTAGCCCGTGCTTGTACTATTCGCCAGAGGATCCCATGAAACGGTTTGACCCGTTTTCAGAACCACACGTGCCAGGAATTTTTTTGTTCTGTTGCAATCAGGGAATCCTTTTTACGTGACGCTCTTGGGAGCTCTTGGAAGTTTTATCCCCGCCGCGTGGGCCCCCGGGGGAGCGTGGAAAATTTCCCCTGTTTTTTTTCCACCTTCCAGCACCTTATATTGCGGTGGAATAAACCAGGTGTTAAGGCCCGGAACTCCCGGACAGGAAACGACCCGGAATGATAAAACAAATCTCAGAAAAACCGTCCCCAAATGGATTTGAGGCACTGCCCCGGGGCGAGAGACAATGGTTTTTGGATCGATTGCAGCCGCTCCTGCGTGGATGCATCCCTCAGTCCCCTCCATCATCCTCCTGGTATTCTGAGGGATAACACAATCCCTCATCCCAGCCTGCGTTTTTCATTGTCCGCAAGCACCTGAATAGTACCGGACCCTGCCCGTAATTACAGGGGATCCGGACACCCCAAGTCCGGATCGATCTCCATCTGGGGAGTATCCGGCAGGGGAAATACCCCCCTCCGCCGGAGGTCCACATCATCCGGGAGTACCTCCATGATCTCTGCGTACAGGGCTCCGTTTGCCAATCCGGCGATCGCGAATTTTTTTCCATGCGAAATTATGTCCACGCACCTGGAAAAATCTTTGAAAATGTGTTATTTTTTAAAAATACGGTCATTATGGCTGAATTGAACCTGCATAATAGCGGGCTTCCAGGGCCCCCTTTTTTCGGACAGAGATCTGGATTGGTGAAAAAAACCTCTGCCCGGACGCTGATATGACCGTTTTAGAGGGGGGGCCGGAAGGTTACGCCGGAGAACGAGGGAAGCGCCGCCTCATCTCAGGGAAGGGGGGGGTGGATTGCCGGTGTTGATCTTCACGAGGGAGAACTCAGATTCGATCCCGGGGGATTTTTATCATGGGGCCGGAGGGAGGATACATACCGGTCAAACGAAATGATCACGGCTGAAGGGATTGGATCCTATAAACCCAAAAAATCACAAAAAGCATATTATCCTCATGACGCGATCCATCCATTATGAAAACCAGTACGAGTATTGTAGAAGATACGGAAGAGAACCGGCAGATATGCCGGAAGTACTGCGGAATATGCCCGACCTGCAAGCACAATTCCCTTGAAAAATATCAGCCTGATGTACTCTTCTGCGCACGCGGAGCATCATCGGCCCCGTCCCAGAAAGAGATGAACTGCTATTGCCCGGCCTGCGAGATCTATACAAAGCACAGCCTCGTTATCGGGCACTTCTGCTTCAAACGATAGAAAAATTTCTGTTGGGTTCGCCTGCACTGATGATCGGATGCAGGCAACCAGGAACGTGAATTTTTTTTACATTGCAGAAATCATGCATTTTTCCTGTTGGCGCTCGCTGGGGCTTCCCCCGCCACGGGGGAATAGCCGGTATCACGGGCCTGTTTTTATTCCCGTTCCCCACGGTATCTCTTCATTTTTGCCGGAAGCCTGCGTTATATCCGGGAATACTTCCGGTCAGAAATGGTTCCGGCCCGGTAATCCCGATGGGCAGATCTCCCGATTATCCTGACAGGAGAGACGTAATTCGCGAAGGATCGGATGTATGCCGCACAATGCATGTCAGTCTCATGCCGGCACCTGTGAGACCGTAACCGGGTGAATGTACATAGCGGGAAAAGAATTGTCCTCAGGTCCAGCCTGTGACAAGAGCGGGATGGGTATCAGGTCACCAGGTGCAGCACGTTTCTCACCACGGACCAGCGGGGTTCGACCGCTCCCGGGATCTTGCCGAGCACCCAGTAATCGTACTTTTTCTCAAGCATCCCATAGTCATTCTCCATCCGGATCCAGTAGTTCAGCGCGAGGCGGTAGGATTCGCTGCTGTTCCTGGCTACAGGATACCCGTACATCATCTGGTAGGTATCGTAGGGTTCGATGATGGCCACATCGAAGAACGGGTACTGCAGGGTCAGGGTATATCCTTCCTCGGCAGGAATCATAAGGACATCCGCCCTCCCATCCCTGAAGAATTCTTCCTTCGAATCGATCGGGACGATGGTTGCGCGGGGAAGCAGCCGGTGAGCTACGTTGACAAGCGCCGTGTTGTTGTAGACTGCAACTTTCAGGCCGTCCATCTTCTTTACGGCATCCAGCTTCGTGAACTCCTCCTTTTTCCCGTCCGGTACAACGAATGCCAGGTGGACGGTAACGGTCGGGTCGGTGAATTTCATCTCATCGAGCCTCTCCGAATTAACCACAACCGCCGCCATAACGATATCGCAGTAGCCGCTGTCGAGGGATTCGGCAAGGGTGGTACCGGTAATCGGAACGAACTCGATCCGGGAGACATTCAGGGCCCGGGCCAGGTCATAGGCCATCTCCACATCGTATCCCACCAGTTCGCCCTTAGCGTTGAAGAATACGAACGGGACGTTGTTACTGTTGTACCCGACACGGAGCACTCCCCTCTCCCGGATCTGCCGGATCTCATCCGTTCTGCCATAGTCCGCAGGAACGATGGCCGGGACATCCTCCTTATGCAGGTATACCGTCGTGTTCACAACACTGTCCAGCCTCCTTCCATCCGGATCGGCGGGCAGCTCGATCCGGGAGATCTGGTCGCCACCATGATAGGTACCGGCCAGCAGGTACGTGAATCCCGCATGAAGCCCGGCAATCAGGAGGGCTGCCAGCAGGATGAAGGCCACGATGGACATGATCGCCCTCTTCCACCGGAACCGGAACCGGTTCGTGGTGAGTGCGATGGTAATGGTGGAGAACGAGAAGATCGATATGACGCTCAAGGGTGCGACAAAGGCCTGGCGCAGGATCCCCGAACTGATGTACAGGTTGTACGCGTCTGCCGGGAGGCGCATCAGGTTCAGGAGCGATATCACCGAGAGCTTGGATGAGCCAAAGAAGCTGGGGATCCCGACAACGACGAGCTGTACCTGGTCTACGAGATCCAGCGGGTTATCGTAAAGCCAGGCCACAAAAAGGATAAAGAGAAAGGGGACGAGCCCGCCCAGCAGCGGGAAGGTATAGGCCACAGGTACCAGGATCTCGCTGTACGACCGTATGTCTTCCCGGGCCGGATCCTGGTTCCGGTCCCCGGCCCGGCCCGTATCGCTCCCGTTGCCGGTATCGGGATTTCGGGCCCGGCCAGAAAAGAGCTTCTCCACCCCCTCGGAGATCAGCGGCAGGGTGATGAATTCGGTGCCGGTCGAGAATGCAAGGAGCATAGCCCTCGAGGACGCGGCAAGGATGTCCCGGTAGCTGAACGTTGTGAAACAGGTGATCAGCAGGGGCATGACAACGAGACCGAGCAGGATGGCGGCAGCTGCAAGGGTAATGAGGAATACCTGGAGTTCCAGGAAACCCTCGATGGTCAGGGTCCCGGCCATCACGGCTGTGATGACAAAGATGCCGACCGGAAAGGTCAGGGCAATGATATGCGTCATGCGGTCGAGCGCCCGCAGCAGGACCTTAAGAATGCTCACGATCGGCCCGCTCCCGTCGTCCAGCATCAGGGCAAAACCCAGGAACAGGCAGAAGAGGACGGTGGCAGGGATGATCCCGTCCGATAAGGACAGGAAGGGATTTGACGGTATGAACTGGTCGATGAAGTTGAAATCTGCTTTGACCGCCAGGTCCTGGGTGCTGAAGAACGAGGCCTCCACCCGGGGGGGAAATGCCAGCTGGAAGGAGAAATAGCCTATGACGCTGATTACCCAGAAGAGCAGGAGGAGCAGGAATGCCTTGAGGGCAATGGATTTTGCCGTGTCTCTCTTCAGGCTCCCGATACCGACAATGAGGGAGAGGGCTACGGAGGGCAGGATCGTGATCTGCCAGATCTTGATGAATGCCTCGCTGAGAGGTTTCATGACCGAGCAGAGATCGCCAAAAACCAGCCCGGTGGAAATTCCGAGGAGGAACCCCAGCAGTATCCAGATGGTGAGGTTCAGTCGGGGCAGTCTCATGGGTTTTTTCTCCTGTACCCGGGATACGTTGTGCACGATCGGTTGCGCTCACCGTTCACTGTGCAAGAGTGAACAGCGGGTACTATCACGTCACCGTGCACTCATGCCCGTATCCGGCGTCCGTCCGTGCGAACCGGGTTTTCGGCGTAAGCGAATATTACCTTCATCATTATTTAACCGTTACCGGTGGAGATTGCCGGCAGCACCCGGACCCTGAATAAGGAAAAACAGGAATTTTGGGAGAGGGCACCGGGTCAGCGTTTCTCCGGGGCACAGCTGAGCAATACGGTGTTTCCAGATATGCTTCTCTGAGGGACGGTCCGGCTCCGGCCCGCGGGATGATAAAAGTATTTCCAGACAGGCTTTTCGTCTCTGATCCGCCGCGGGGGCGATCAATTCTGCTGAAAAAAACAATGGATCTGAAAAATTACCGGCGCCGGATCACAAAAAATCCGATACCGATGGCAGCAGCCCCGATCACGAGCGCAGGATTGACCGGCGATTCCGGTGTTGCTGATGGCCAGGGGGTGGGGATCTCCATGGTCGATTTCCTGATTGTCGTGGCGGTTGCCACCGGGGTTGCGGGAGTGGCCACGTCATTGAGATTGGATTTGATCGGCGTAAGCCGGGCAAGGTATTCAACGTGTTTGCCATCGCTCACCGTGACAGTATCCGTGTACTCTTCAAACCCTTTCGCCTTGATACGCACAGTATAGGTCTTTGAGGCCGGGGAGTAATACGTGATCACGCTGGTTCCGATCTCGACGTCATCCAGCCAGATCGTGGCACCGTTGGGAACGGTCTCGAAATAGATACTCCCGCCGATCTTTTCTGGAGTTGTTGTCGTTGTATCGGCGGAATCCGCGGATGCAATCCCCGTCATGACCAGCAGGATCAGGAATGCCAGGCAAACAAAGAATGGGAATCGTTTCATCTCAGTACTTCCGGAACAATGAATTGTCAGTATGAATTTGGTGCCGGAATTTGATATATTTTCTTGGAACTGTCGGCAGACAGACATTCTCACCCCCCATTCTCCGACCGAAATTCCCGGCCGCAACTCCTTCACGGCCCTGCCGGGGTGGCATGATTTGTGAAAATGAGGGGGAGTCTCGCTCATCTTCAATTATTTTCACGTCGGTAAATGGGAGGGCGGGTACAGACGTGGCCGGAGGGCCGGACTGCTCCTGGCAAAACCGGGAAATAAAAAAAAAGATCTATTAACCATCATCGCATACCTCATTCTGCATGTTCGATTCCAGTAAACCTGTTGTAGAGGATACCGAAGAGAACCGGCAGATCTGCAGGAAAT
>JBAYMI010000114.1:0-7006 GCA_041663625.1 Methanoregula sp. | reverse complement strand
GACCGCCTGCTCCTGGAGTTCGCGGATCTCTTCGAGAACCGCTTTGTCCGCCAGGGATATGACGAGGACCGCACCATCGAGGACACCCTGAACATCGGATGGGATATCCTCTCGACGCTGCCGGTTGAGCAGCTGACCCGTATCGACCGTGAGCTGATCAACAAGTACCACCCCAAGATCAAAGCCGGTGCAAAGAAGGAGTAAAAAATCCATGGCGCTGCGCGATATCAAGCCAACCCGTTCGGAACTGATCGACCTGAAAAGGAAGATCAAGCTCTCCGAGCGCGGCTACAAGATCCTCAAGATGAAGCGCGATGGACTGATCATGGAATTTTTCAAGGTGCTTGCCAATGCAAAGGACTGCAAAGGCGAACTCCTCGTGAAATATGACCGCGCCGCCGAGATGATGGCGCTCGCGAACACAGTTGAAGGCGCAATCGGGGTGAAATCCGCTGCATTCTCCGTCAAGGAGGTGCCGCAGATCACCTTAAAGAGCAAGAACATCATGGGCGTCGTCGTGCCCCAGATCGAGTCCTCGAAAGTCAGAAAGACGCTTGCAGACCGCGGTTACGGTGTCCTCGGGACATCCACCGTCATCGATGAGACCGCCTCATCCTTTGAGGAGCTTGTCGAAGCGATCATCATGAGTGCCGAGATCGAGACCACAATGAAACGCCTGCTCGACGAGATCGAGAAGACCAAGCGCCGTGTCAATGCGCTTGAGTTCAAGGTGATCCCGGAACTCACCGAAGCCCGGGACTTCATCAAGATGCGTCTCGACGAAATGGAACGCGAAGAGCTCTTCCGGATGAAGAGAACCAAATCCCGGAATACAGCATAAATTTTTTTCAAGAGGTGTATCGATGCCGATCGGAACGATCAAGGACCTGGGAGCTGAGGGAAAGACAGTCCTCCTCCGGCTCGACCTCAATTCCCCCATCGATCCCACGTCCAATCTTATTCTCGACGATAAACGGTTCCGGGAGCATCTCCCGACCATCCGTGCCCTTGACTCAAGCCGTGTCGTGATCGTCACTCACCAGAGCAGGCCCGGGAAGAAGGACTTCACCACGCTTGAGGCCCATGCGGAAAAGCTGGAACAGCTGCTGGGAAAGCCGGTAACCTACGTGGACAGCATCTTTGCGCGTCATGCCCGGGACGCTGTCCACGCAATGAAAGCCGGTGATATCGTCATGCTCGAGAATGTCCGGTTCAATGCCGAGGAGAACCTGACGCTCAAGCCTGAAGAGGCGAAGAAGACCCATCTTGTCAGGAAACTATCCTCGATGGCAGATGTCTTTGTCAACGACGCCTTCGGCACCGCCCACCGGTCGCAGCCAACCGTTGTCGGCCTGCCTCTCGTGATGCGGTCCGCCGGTGGACTCCTTATGGAAAAAGAGGTCTCCACGCTCTCGAAAGTATTCTCGGGTGCTCCCCGTCCTGTCTGCATGGTGCTCGGAGGCACGAAGGTGGATGATTCCATCGATGTTGCCCGTCACGTGCTGGACAATGGCATCGCCGACCAGGTTATCGTGATTGGCGTTGTTGCTAATGTCTTCCTGATAGCGGCCGGTTATGATATCGGTAAACCCTCCACGCAGCTGATTTCCCAGCTCAAGTACCAGCCGGAGATCGAGAAAGCAAAAGAGATCCTCTCCCGCCACCGCGACCGCGTCATTATGCCGGAGTCCGTTGCCGTCCGCCAGGATAACCGCCGTGTCGAGTACGCTGTCGGGAAGATCCCCGACGATGCGCCGGTCCTCGATCTTGGCATGGATGCCCTCGCCTCGCTTGTTCAGGACCTCAAGAAGGCCGGGACGGTTGTATTCAATGGTCCGGCGGGTCTCTTTGAGGATGCGGATTTCGCTACCGGCACATACGAGCTCCTCAGGGCTGCCGCAAAAGTGGAGTTCTCGGTTGTCGGTGGCGGGCATACTGCGGCCGTCATAGAAAAACTCGGGATCGAGTCGGAGTTCACTCATATCTCGACCGGTGGCGGAGCCTGCATCGAGTTTTTGACCGGCAAGAAACTGCCCGCGGTCGATGCCCTCGAACAGTCAAAAAAGATCTTTGGATAATTTTTTATCTTTTTTTCAGGACTTTTACGGAAAAGATGATCATCGCGATCACGATCCTGGTTGAAAAACCGATCCGGATCAATCAGATTTTGATGTAAAAATGCAGGAACCCACTCTTTTTTCAGCACTGCCGCACGGTTCATAAAGTACAAGAACCCGTCAACCTGCCGGCACCTGGCCTGTACCTCCCCGTACAGAGAATAGGATATTGCTCTCTGCTGATGCCCCCCGGGTAATAAAAAAGAATGCTGGATAATCTCAATCTTTTTTTAGCATCGTGTCTATCATGATGCCGGTGAGGAAGTTCTCCTGCCGCTTCCGCTTTACAACAGACGTCGGTTCTGATGCACGCTGGGAGATGGTGACGATCTCGTCCGTGGTTCCGACCTGCAGTACCGGCACTTCTGCCCTGTTCCTTCGTGCCCGCAGGGTACTGAGCACGGCAAACGAGAATCCGAGTGCTGTGAACATGAAGAGGCAGATGGCAAAGAGGGTGGTGATGCCGAGGATGAGGCCGAAGCGTGTCTCCTGGAGGATCGCCCAGAGACCGACAATGAAGAGTGCCCAGAAGAGGAGAACCGAGATCCGGGTGGTCTCGATGGGACTGGCAAGACTGCGTTCGCGTTTCGACTCATCGCCCACAGGGAAGCGGTCGATCATCTTTCCAAGGGCCAGGAGTGCCACGCTGCATCCTATGGCAAAAACCCCGACAACCGGCAGGAGTAACAGAAGTATTTCATTCATGATGCTCACCTCACGATAATCTCCCTTTAACTGCCGCGCTATAAAAAGTACCCCATAAGGATGATTTAAGAATTACCCATGCCAAAAATAGTATTGCTTAAAGAATATTACGGGCATTTAACAGCCTATTTATAGTATTTTACCCTAGTTTCTAGGGAATGGCAGAAAAAATACCGGCGACCCGCGGGGAACGCGTTGCGATCTCGTATAAAATGCCCCCCAATATCTATGAAAAGGTCAATAAACTCGTGTATGAGGAAAAGAAGTTCTCTACGGTCTCCGATTGCATCACGCAAGCTTTATTATCCTTCGTCGATAATCACCACGATATGGGACAGTTCAGGGAGCTGTTCAAGGACTACCTGTCATCAGATGAAGGCCGGGAACTCATGAAAACCATGATGAAAGAAGTCCTGCTGGATGTGTTATCCAACCAGAAAATCGATACAAAAGATGCTAAGGGTAATCCATAGGTAACATACTTCCACCTCTTCTTTCCCCCCCGTCATAGCCTGCGTTGTTGATAAATTTTCGGGAATCTGGTGTTTTTCCTTATGCAAATCCGGATTATTGCTGTCGGCAGGATCAAGGAGGCGTTCCTGCAGGACGGGATCGCGGAATATGAGAAACGCCTCCGCCCCTATGCGAAGGTGCAGGTCGTCGAGATCCCGGAAGAAAAACGGCCGGTCTCCTCTTCCCCTTCGGTGGGACGCACCGCAATGGAGAAGGAAGGGGAACGGATTCTTGCTGCCATCCCCGAGAGCTCGTTCGTGATCGCTCTCGATATTCAGGGACAGGACTGGCCGAGCACCGCCCTTGCCGAGGCCTTATCGCACTGGGAACTGGACGGGCGGAACCAGATCGCGTTTCTCATCGGGGGCGACCTCGGCCTCTCCCCGGCGGTGCTCGCCCGGAGCAATCTCCGGCTCTCCCTTTCGCGTATGACCTTCACCCACCCGATAGCCCGGTTCCTCCTCATGGAGCAGATCTACCGGGCATTCCGGATCCTCCGGGGCGAGCCATACCACAAGTGACCTCGGGATGCCTGCGGGAGGGATCCCCGCCGGTACCTTTTCCTGCCCGGAAACCCGGGTGGGCAGAATGCAGTACCGGATCCTCCGCTACAGTGATAACCTGCAATATCGCAGACAATTCCAGCCTCACCTGTCCATTTCTTATTCTCACCCCGCACATAGTAGTGGCATGACTCTGATCCAGGTAAAGGTGAACCGGTCATGAGCGGGGATTGCGCCCCGTCGCTCATGAGCCGGATAAAGGAATCGTTCCGGGACTCTTCCGGCGAGATCGTCTTTGGCATGTCCGATGGCACAGTCTCGATCTTCGGGCTGGTGGCCGGTATGGTGGCCAGCGCCCAGTCCGGTAATATCGTCTTCCTTGCCGGGGCAACGGCAGCCGTTGCGGCAACGGTCTCGATGATGGCCGGTGTCTTCCTCGACTTAGAGTCCGAGCAGGACACGGCCCGGGTCGAGGCAAAGCAGCGGGAAGCCGAGATCAGGTGTGATCCCGATGGTGCGGTGAACAAGCTGATAGGCGATCTCCAGGGCACCGGCCTGAGTGCAGCAAGCCTTGACGGGATTCGTGCGGATTTCCAGAAGAATCCTTTCGCCATCCAGAAATTCGAGGATGCCGTTTGCTCCGAGGAAGAAGCCCCGGCACAGAAGATCCCGATCTATATCCACGCCTGCTGGATGGGAATTGCAGACTTTATCGCGGCCATGGTCCCGGTGATCCCCTTTGCATTCCTGCCCCTTGAACAGGCAAAGATCGCCTGTATCGTAGGTACGGCAATAATCCTGTTCCTCCTCGGTCTTGGTCGTGCCCGGCTCGGCCAGCGCCCGGTAGTGCGGACCGTGCTTGAGACCATGGCGATCGCTACCGCAGCAGGTATTGCCGGCGTTATCTTCGGCATGTTGTTTGGCTGAAGATAACCGGAGAACGATCGGCCCCCTGCCGATCCCGTCTCCTGCATTTTTCGCGGGGAATATCCCCCCGTTTTTTCAGACCTGATGGCAGTCTCCCTTACGTCTGTCAAGAATTTTCCTGTTACAGGGTATCAGGATCGTCCTGTACGCGTTATCGATATTTTTTTATCTGCTCGCACGAATGTAGTCACGAGGTGCACCTGTGGTCATCGAGATACTCTCGTACAAAAGCAGCATACTCAACCCGCTGCTCAAGTTCATCATTGTCATCTTGTTCGCCATAGGGACCTGGTATTTTTACCGGGCCTGGAAGAAATTCGGTGGGAACTTAAAGGTGATTGCCGGAGCCCTTATGTGCGGTGGCATAGCAGCGTGCATCGGTGCCAGCGCCCGTCTTCTCGGTGACTTCCTGATACAGTTCAAATGGCTCGAGAGCACCGGCGCCATCATCTTCGCCCTGGCCAGTGTCTTCGTGGCCTGGCTTGTCTATACGAAATTTTCCGAGATTGCCGAAGCATTCGGGTTATCAGGGGGGAAATAAATGGGGGATATCCTCGATTACAATACAAGCCCCCTGGTCCCTCTCCTGAAGATCATAGCGCCGCTCATCTTCCTGGTAGTACTGGCGTTTTATGCCATGACCCGGAAGTACTACTCGGAGAAGATCCAGACATTCATCGATATCCTGATCTGGTTCTCACTCTTTGCCATCATTGCCGGGGTCCTGCGGTTTTTTGGCGATGGGACCGAATTCGGGTTCACGACAGAGCACTCCCTCCGGTGGTTCCAGTCCGTCGGGTACCTGGCAGCTGCCGGCTGTTTCCTCCTTGCCGGATATAACCTGCTGCACCTGCTCGGGGGGGAGAAACCATGACGGGGTACTCGGACCGGATCATAGGTGTTCTCGAACCGAAGATCGGGCATGCCCTGGCACAGTCCGTGCTCAGGATCAAGTGCAAGAAACTGGGGATCACCCCGGACCGTATCACGGCAGATACGCTCCCTGTTCTCGCCGATGATCTCTACGAGCCGCTTCGGATCTTTGCCGGGGAAGAGTTTGCAAAGTCCCTGACCACCCAGATCAAAGCAGTGGCTCTTTGAGCCGGCGATCTGATCAGCCGGGGGCTCCGGGAGAGTCCCGGCCAGTCATATTTTGTCGGCATTGCCTGTGCGGAGACGATACCCGCCTTTTTTGACGAGCAGCTCGAACCGGGCCCCTTTCCCGGGTGTGCCGGTCTCGCTGATCGTGATTCCCGTGATGGCGAGGATCTCCCGTACCAGGAAGAGGCCAAGACCGGTATTCTTGCCGTACCCGCGTTCGAAGATATGTTCCTTCTCCTCTGCTGCGATACCGATGCCGTCATCTTCCCACACGATGACAAGGCCGGCATCCGATTCGCGGTATGCCACCCGGATCTCGTGCACGTTCTCCCCGTGACGGAGGGAATTGTCAAAGAGATTGAAGAATACCTTCTCCAGCATCGGGTCTGCATAAGCCTCGACAGCATCGATCTCCGCGTGGAACCGGATCGTATCCGGCGCCATTGTTGCGGGAAGAATGGGGGCAATCTTCTGCCAGCGGGACGCTGTACTCCCAAGATCCTGGTAGATGCGGCTGAACTCGATCTGTTCCTGGATAGCCCTGCTGGCGGTCCCGATCTTCTCCAGATGCCCGCTGATTTCAGGTGCAACCCCCCTGCGCCGGATCAGGGCAAGGTTGCTGTCGATGATCGTGATCTTGTTCAGGATATCGTGGCGGGTGATGCTGGTGAGGAGACTGATTTTCCTGTTCGCCGTGCGAAGCGCATCGTCTGCCATCACGCGGGAGGTGATGTCAAGGGCCGTCAGGGTCACACCCTCAGATGGATTCTGCCCGTTGAGGAGCGTGGAGCTCAAAACCACCGTTATGACCGTACCGTCTTTCTTCTGCCACCGTGCTTCAACGGTCCTGGCCTGTTGCTTCCCGTCCTGTTTCTGCCCGGGTTCCGGCTGATAGCCGGCACCTTCGGGCCAGATCGCGAGAAGATCCGATCCGGTCAATTCGTCGCGGGTGTACCCGGTCATCTCGCAGAACCGGTCATTCACTTCGGTAATCGCCCGGTTCATGATTATCGCAAGACCGGTAGGCGTTGTGCGGAGAATGCTGCTCAGCCGCACCTGGTTCTTCCGGAGTTCCCTTTCATTCTCTCCCAGCTGCTCGTACTGCTGGCGAAGTTCTTCCTCGGTAGCGGCAAGGTCTTC
>JBAYMI010000113.1:0-7023 GCA_041663625.1 Methanoregula sp. | reverse complement strand
GTTGTTACAATGCCAGCCCCCGGTGAAACCGGGCCGGGCTCAGGATTTTTCTGGATGCACCCGGCAACCAGTACGAGACCGGCAATCAAAAAAAATATCCGTATATAAATTGCCAAATCCGTAATTTTCCCCGCGGTTGTCATGGATATCTGATTTTTTCACTTGGATTGTGACGGCATTAACCTCGGAGTTTACCGGGGAATGGTCCCGTTCCACTATCCCCGCACCCATGGGGATGATATCGCAGCACCAGCCCCGCCCGACCGCAAGCCCATGTGCCAGAGATTCCGGAAGATTCAGGATTTTTTGAAATTTATCCTACACGTAATAGGTAATTTTATCTATTTTCATCCATTATACTGATTAAGATGTGTAGGTTATGACCGTACGGGACATCATTCTCACCCAGCAGAGGGATCTGAAACGAACCCTTGACGACCCCTACATCCAACGGGTGACTGAGATCACCGGGGCTGATAGTCCACTCATCAAGGTGATAACCGGTCCGCGCCGGGCAGGGAAATCATTCTTTGCCATCCACCATCTCTCCAACAACCGTAATTTCGGATATGTTAACTTCGATGACGAGAGACTGACCGATCTTCCGGATTATGATGAGATCCTTGTCGCTGTCGACTCCGTGTACGGGAACCCCAGAGTACTCCTCCTTGATGAGATCCAGAATCTCTTAACATGGGAGATCTTCGTCAACCGGTTGGCCCGACAGGGTTATGATCTTATTATCACCGGAAGCAACTCGCACCTGCTCAGCTCCGAGCTTGCCACCCATCTCACCGTGCGTTACGTCCAGACATCCATCATGCCATTTTCCTTCCGCGAGTACCTCCGCCTCTCGCCACATGAATTAACCACGCAGGAGAAAATATCGGCCCTTTACCAGTATGCACAAGGCGGCGGGTTTCCCGAACCGCTGGTAAAAAAATTTCCTGCACGCGATTACCTTGTCACCCTCTTCGATTCCATCGTGTACAAGGATATTATCAAGCGGTTTCACATCCGCTCGGTGCAGGGGATTGAAGACCTTGCCATGTACCTCCTGTCCAACATTGCTTCTGAATATTCCTATACATCGCTTGCCCGGGTCACCCGGAGTAAAAGCCCGATGACCGTCCGGAAATACCTCGGGTATCTTGAAGAGGCCTTCCTCTTCTTCTCCCTTCCCCGGTTCTCTTTCAAGGTACGGGAACAGGTTGCGGCCAACAAGAAGATCTACTGTACGGACACCGGGTTTGTGGCAGCGAAGGCGTTCCGGGTGTCGGAGAATCGCGGAAGACTGTACGAGAACCTCGTTGCCATTGAGCTGTGGAGATTGCAGCAGCAGAACGAGGCGTCGGTCTGGTACTGGAAGAATGCCCAGCAGGAGGAAGTGGATTTTGTCGTGCAGCACCAGAACCGGATAACCGTACTCATCCAGGTTTGTGCTGACCTCCAGGATGAGCGGACCAGGTCCCGCGAGATCCGGGCGCTTCTGAAGGCGTCACGCGAGCTGCGGTGCGATAATCTCCTGGTTCTTTCGGAACAGGAAGAGAAGAGCGAAGAGACCGAGTGGTTCGGGATGAAGGGGACGATCCGGTATGTGCCGCTCTGGAAATGGCTGGAGAGACCGGATATCGGGAATGCCACTTTAAGTATCGGGTGATTCTCCCGCAGGAATAGTTCACAACCGGTTTACCGCACGCCCAATTTTTTAAAATCCGGAAAAGGCGTGTGCGTGTGGCGGTTGTTCTGATGCTCGTGATTGTGGCGGCTCTGGTG
This sequence comes from Methanoregula sp., assembly GCA_041663625.1. GTDB lineage: Archaea > Halobacteriota > Methanomicrobia > Methanomicrobiales > Methanospirillaceae > Methanoregula. The sequence goes on along the minus strand of JBAYMI010000113.1, from coordinate 5,247 downwards.
GAACCGGAATTTACGGAATCAAAACATTGCCAATAATCCGGAACCGGACGGCTTCCACCTGCTCCCGCAAAAACCCGGGGGCTGGCCGGGTCTCCGCGTAACGGCCCAGCCTTGAGCCGGTCATCACATGCTGTTTGACAATTGCTGGTACATGAACAGGCACCGGGACGGGTATGTACCGGAGCGTTTGGGAAAGTGAGCGGTACAGGAAAGGGCTCATATACTCCGGAACCGGTGGGCAGGCCATGTTTCCCGGTTCTCATGAAGCCCGGGGCTGGATCACCAGTTATGGTGCAATCACCGGTGGTGAGTGAGGGGGGACTGCACCCCCCCATCATCCCATCCGGGCCCGCAGCAGGCCCGTATCGCCACTTCAGGGGGTAACCCGACCGGCCTGTTTTGAGGTATTTTGCGGGAAGTGTCCGGAAAAATCGTTGAATCTGGCGCGATTGGGGAATGGGCGGTATTGCGCGGAGAAAAACCGGCCTGTTTAGAGCTAGTTTCTTTCGAGAAAGGGGAGCCTCCACAGGACTCAGGTCATGGGTCGGGTAGAGAATACGAAACACCAGGGTTCGAAGATCCTGGTTTTCCAGCAGAGATACCAGGTCACTTCAGATTTCCGGTGCCTGATATTTTCCAGGAAATAACACTCCCATCCCAAACTCCGTTCGACTCTCTTTTCCGCGTCCCAAAAGGACCCATTAGGACATTGTCCGAAGCATGGTTGGTTTACGACGTGAACACTGCCCGAGCCCTCCGGATAAAGCATGGACAAACCATGCATTTTCACGAATAAGACATGGTTTTTCCGAAAAGTAGCCAAAACGGAGCATTTTAAGGGCCCGGATTCGGGTATTCCAAATTAACGGTCATGGTGCCTCCTGATTCGGGAGAATTTTGCGAAGACAGATAAAAACCCGACCTCATTCCGTTTTCATTGTCCAAATGCACCCAAATAGCGCCTCATGATTTCCGACGTAAAAATGACCGAAAACTGATGAATTAATGTCGCATTTTACGGAATTACTTCCTCTGTTTCCGGAAACTCAGGGAATCGGAGCCCGTACAGGGCTTATTTGGGGCATGCCCTAAAAAGGCGGGGGATTCGACGAAAAATCCCCCAACATTAGGGTGTCTGGCGAAGGCCCTGATGAGCGACACTGTTCCTGATCGGAACATATGTTGAAAGCCGGGGGTGGCCGCTCCGGGTTTATTTCACACCCTCATTTATCTGAATTGTTTTCGCCAGGCACCGGGGTGAGTAATGATGGGGATCGGGCTTACGTCGACTTAGGGTTCCGTGTCCTTTTTTCCTGACCGGTAGACAACTGCGTTAGAAAGAATAAGTGCACAAATTTTGAATCGCTCATCGTGGACAGCCGGGGGTTGTCCTGAAATAAAGAGAGCGGGTCCACTGGCGACGAACCCGGTTGGACCCGTTCACGCCCGCAGGCATGAGATCATACCTTCCGTTCCATTGAAGGTTTTCCCATGTCCTGCGAGAAGAACGTCTTAAAAAAATATGGAGGAAAAAACATGAACCTACAAAAAATTGGTATCGCCTTGCTGGCACTGCTGCTGGCAGCGATGGCGATGGTGCCGATGGTGAGTGCAGCGGAGGGGCGGCCCGGTTTTTTTGTGGCAGGTTCCCGCTGAACATTTTCTATAAAACCCGGTTGCTTCACCGGTTTATGTTTATGGCGCCCGCCCGGAATCCCATGAATGCGGGGAGAGGACATGGGGATGATGAAACTGGTCCGGCTCTCCCGGTTGCCTTTGGGATCGTGGAGTGCCCAGGCCGACCGGGTTACTCGTGGATATTTTCTGTGGGATCTTTTGAGTTGTAAGTTTGCGGAGGTTTGTCCGGATTCTGCGATTGTGAAAATATGATGACGTAGCGAGGGGGGAACTTTTACCGGATGAGGATACCTCCTCACTTGGATAACCGGGGGGTAGTGAAAGAAATTCCCGTATGAAAGCGATTTCAATGTTGAAAAAAAAAAATAATCCGGCTTAAAATTGATCCAGACTTACAAGAGTCGATTGTTTTTTCCCGCCCCCACAGGCAGACGCTGGGAAAGAGGGGATCTGTTTGAGATAGTGGATCACATCATCCGCAGAATCGATGGGAATTGCACCCCGGTTACATAATTCGGCAAAACCTTTCGCTGATTCCGTATTATCATCATGAGGCCTGCACACAAACACGGGTTTACCCTGGGACCGGGCGGTTGTCACCTGCCGTAATGTCCCGCCTCCGCCATGAGATTCAACCGCAATAACGCATCGGGATATTCCGCTCGTGAGCCGGTTCCGGGAGATGAACCTGCCTTTATGCGTTTTGACAAACGCTGATACTTCAGAGATTATTGCTCCCGATTGCATAATTTCCCGGGCAAGGGAATAATTCGATCGCGGATAAATATCGTCGATGTGACCGGCAAGAATGGCAATGGTTTTTCCCCCGGCATCAAGAGCTCCGCGATGCGCCTCAGTATCGATTCCCGATGCGAGCCCGCTGACTATTGTATATCCCATTTTAACAAAGGAACTGCTCAACTGCCGGGCAAGTTGTTTCCCATATTCTGAAGGGGACCGTGTACCGATGATTGCAACACAGTTACTGAAATCCACCAGGTTTCCCTTGTGATACAACAATAACGGGGGATCTGCCAGATCCCTGAGTTGACCGGGATACCGATCGGAGTCATAGGGTATGAGTTCCGTCCCGGACATCCGGATCCGTGCGACTTCATCGGCATACATTGAAAGATCTGCGTTTGAAAGTGATTCCCGGATTTTCTGGTATGCTTTGAATAATTGCGGATTCTGTTCGGAGTGGAGTGAATCCGGGGAACCGGGGATCAGTCCTGCGAGAAAATCCTGTACTTTTGCATTCCTGAAATACTCATTGGCAAAGCCGGCATTCCGGGAAGTTTCCTTATCGTTGACACAGACAAGCAGGGATTTCCGGTCATACATGATGTGCATCCTCCCGGATAAGATCGACATTAACACCATCGGACCGTGTAAATGAGAGAGTCATGTTTCCTTCTTAGTTCATCTTCGGAATCAGGAGTATTAACCTTGTGCCGGGCGGGGTGAAAATGATTTTATAAAATTGTATTTTCATTCTTTATTCGATACTTCTGGACTGGCCGGATGAAAAACCGGATGAGCAGGCGATTTATCACCACCAAAATTTCAATCGGGATCCGGATCGCGATGAAAAGTTTTCAAGCAAGGTCTGGTTGAAAATGCTAAAAACTGCAAACAGTCCCGGCAGGTAGGTATGCTGATACCCATCTTTTCCAGGCATGGTCCGACCGTAATCCCCTCAGGCCCCCACCCACCCCAGCCGAACATTTTCAAACGGTTGCATCACCGTTTCATGTTCACGGCGCCCGCCCGGGCGTAATCTTGGGAATTCGGGAAGAGGACATGGGGATGATTATTTTCACTCCGCGCCGGCATACTTTAAGTGCCATTACTTCCGGGTTATATCTGTAGAGAATATACACTCACGTCAGGAAACGGGAAATGAAACCAGCACTCATAAGACGCCTTCACAAAAATTTTGAAGATTACGTTCACGTACAGGACGGCGTAGAGTTCTGGTTTGCCCGGGACTTACAGAACCTCCTTGGTTATACCGAATGGAGAAATTTTTTAAAAGTTATCGAAAAAGCCCGGGAATCCTGCGAAAATGCAAACAACCCGATTTTAGATCATTTTGTTGACGCCAACAAATCGATACCGGTTCCTAAAGGCGGGGAAAAGGTTATTGAAGATATCCTTCTGACCCGCTATGCCTGTTATCTTATCGCCCAGAACGGTGATCCCCGCAAGGAAGAGATTGCGTTTGCCCAGAGTTATTTTGCGGTGCAGACGCGGAGACAGGAGATCATTGAAGACCACATTCGTCTTGCCGAGCGGCTGAAAGCGAGAAAACAGCTGAAGGATTCAGAAAAAGAATTATCACGGAATATTTACGAGCGGGGAGTTGACGAGTCGGGTTTTGCCCGTATCCGGAGCAAGGGGGATATGGCTCTTTTCGGGGGCCATACTACCCACATGATGAAAAAACGCATGGGGATTGCTGAGAACCGGCCGCTCGCCGATTTTCTTCCGACCGTTACTATCACAGCCAAGAATCTCGCCACCGAGATCACGAATTTCAATGTTACAAAAGAAGATATGCTGGGAGAAGAGCCAATCACGGTTGAACATGTGCAAAATAATCAGGATATCCGCAATCTGCTCCTGAAGCGAGGGATCCGACCCGAAACCCTTGCTCCGGAAGAAGATCTCATAAAACTTGAGCGGTGCGTGAAATCCCAGGAAAAACAGATTGCGAAACGTGCGGGAAAAATAGCTGTTGATGTGATCGATTCCGGAAAGGGCTGAGATTCTCCAGCGTCAGAGGGCTGCCCCGACCCTCCCCCGTAAAAAAATATGACCGCAGATTTTCCGGGTTTGGATCAATAAAAACCTGAACGGATTAAATTTTCACGCGAACCGGATCTTTTATTTTTGAGAAATCACGATCGAATGTTGCAAGTCCCGAAATTGCATGTTCCCTGCAGGTCGCAACAATCAGTGCGTCATTGGGAAGGAGCGCGTACGTCCGGGCTATCTCTTCAATACGCGGAAGATTTGATGAGTCCTGCACGATAACAAGGCCGGAGAAGAATTCATTCAGGTGGCGGATATATTCATCCGCAAAGCCGTAGCCTTCACTGCGGATGTGCTCCTTGAGCCGGGTGGTGCTGGTAATGCCGAATTGATCTTCCGCAATCAATCGGATCCCGACAAAGAATGCTTCTTCATAAACGGACATGCTCGCTGTACAGGTGCCGGAGAATGACGAGTAAAAATCCCGGGCTCTTTTGGTTGTATCGGTTTCAATGATCAGCGGGATGATAAAAGAAGTATCTAGGAAGAGGTCCATGACTCATCCCTGAGAGCGCTGATGCGTTCCGATGCAGGTTTCTTCTTTAACTGTATGGGTTCAAAGGGGAGTTTCTTCTCGATGGTCACCCGTATGCGTTCCCCTTCCTTGAGCTGGACCTTGCCCACCGGTTTGAGAACATTATTCTCATAGATGCATTCGATTGCCTTGACCATGACGATTCACCTTGTGTGTACTGGGATCTTGGACGGGAATAATTATAGGGTTTGTGTACGGGAAAGGGAGTTTCGGAAATATTCCTGATTTTTTTGCTCTGTAGAAACAAGCATGAACCG
>JBAYMI010000112.1:0-7061 GCA_041663625.1 Methanoregula sp. | reverse complement strand
GGGGACTGGAAACGGGAGGGGGTGGCCCCTACATTTGTGCGGGCGGGGGGGGGTGGGGGTCGGTTCATAAAAAGGGAAAACTGAGGGGAGGGGGGTTGCTCTTATTTTGGAGGGCACCCCTCCCCATGTATGAAAGAGGAGGGGGTGGGGGGGTAGTGCGGATCTTTTCTAAGAATTCTCAGCAAGCGATCCGCTGTTTTTCCGGAAACCTCAGCAACGAGCCTGAGGTTTTTTTATAATCCTCAGCTCGCGACCCGCTCTTTTTTTTGAAAGCTCAGCCCGGGACCTGAAGATTTTTTGAAAACCTCAGCAAACGATCCGCTCTTTTTCCGGAATCCTCAGCAACGAGCCTGAGGTTTTTTTATAATTCTCAGCAGCGGAGCCGGACTTTTTCCCGCACGGGCGCAGGGTTTCGCAGGGCCTCCGACGGAGATTGCGATGATTATTTGTGGGTTGGGACGTTTGGGTGGATGGGGTGGTGCCAATCTTTTCTAAGAATCTTCAGCTCACGGGCCGGACTTTTTTTAAAATTCTCAGCAACCGATCCGCTGTTTTTCCGGAATCCTCAGCTCGCGGCCTGAGGCTTTTTTGAAATCCTCAGCAACGGATGCGATCATTTTTTGGAATTGCCGGTCCGGGACCCGGACATTTTTTGAAATTCCCGGCAACGTGATCGAACTTTTTCCGGAATTGCCGGCTCACGAATCAATTTTTTTCTTAAATGTTCGGGCATGCCGGGGCCGGTTCATCCGTATCCTGCGATCAGAACCATGATGCGGGTCTGTTGCTCCCTGACCCCAACGAGCAGGGCGTGTCACTACCCCTAAAAAAAGACACAAACAGACCCCCAGAAGGTACCGGGCATAACAAAGTAAGCAAATATCGCCCCGTTTGCCAAAATACGCAAAAATCGAGCCCCATATAATGCCTTTAAACAGCCCGTAAACGCGTTTATTTGGCATCTTTTTCCGGGATCCATCAAGAGCCAGTTTAGCATAGGATCGGCCCGCAAAACGCGTTTACATGAACCATATATTTTGTCCGTTCGCCAAAATAAGGCCAATTTGGGCTTGTTTTAAAACGGAGCCCAATTCGGGCTCCGATTGGATCCCGGAAAGGGCAATCCGGGCTCAATTCGGGCCCGGATTGGGGTAGGTCTGATCGGGAGGTTGGGAGAATGTCACCCTACCTCACGATAAGTGTCATTCATGAAACAATGCGATGCCAGACGCGCAAAACGCCTCATCGGGTTTTGCGCTACGCACTTACCGGGATCCCAACGCTCACTCGGATTCGGTTGATGGACTATGAAAAGAAAGGAGCGGAGGGCACCATGACACTCACTCGCCCAGTGATGTGGGCTTGATTATTCACAAGAAATTTTACTTAACCGGGGTTCTTCTCAATCAATATTTTGGTCCATCCCTATCATCGTCATATTGAGTCCCCTCCTTATCATCGGGATGTGCCGTGATATCGTAACCCGATTCATCCTTCAAATGATCGTAATATTCATCATTTTTTGAATGATTCGGTTGAGAAGCTGGTAGCGTTCTCTCTAAATAGTCAAAAAAATTTTTCCACTGTTTGGACGTATACATGCCGCCGAGCTCTTTTTTTCTGGCATCACGTTTTTCCCGAAATTCATCAACTAATTTTTTGAGTAAATCATCAAACGGGATATTCTCTTCCAGACAATAAAGATCTACAGCTCTTTTGAATCGCTTTTGGTCATATTCATTATTAATGTGCCGCCCTTCCGCCTCAAATAGACCCAATTCGGCACAAATTTCGTACAAATGAGGAATATATTCGGTATAAGAATCGAACTCTAAATCGGGATTCATATCTTGCATTTATTCAAATGCTTTATAAAAATTGATCGACTATTTAATACTCTAAAGTGACTCATCAAGGTCTATCACGGCCTGAATCGCACAGCTTTGCCATGCTCGCTCTTGCTCCGCGACCGTTTCATCTTACTCAAATGCCATCGCTTTGGTTACACCTTCATCTGAAAGAATAAACGACAATTGCCTGGCGGTTTTTTCCGCCTCATCCATCATCTCATCATTATACAGTTTTTTTGAACTTGAGTTTACAGTCCATTTCTCTAAAATCAGGGCTCGTTCAATAAACAGTGCTGCTTCAGGTCTCATCAATTTCACCTTAACTTTTCTTATGAAACATACAATTTTCAACGCCAGAGAAAATTCTCACGTTCTTACCGAGTAAACAGACTTTCTCGTTATTATGGCTCCCCATATTCTGTACAACTTGGCCACTGGTCTGCTGGTATCCAGGCTGACTGGTTGTATCTCTCAATTGTCATGTAGTGCTGAATCTTTCCACTATCATCATACCAATCCGGTGTAGGGATTGTTACCTTGTACACATACCCCGGAGGATACCCCCACAGCCAACCGGACTTATCAACGCAGTAGAGACCATTCTCAGCATTAAACTCTGTGTAATAGGGATGTCCCGTAATATGGCATACGAGATAATTCCCACCGCCCATGAGGATGAAAAATCCCAGCAGGAAAATCCCCACAACCAGAATATTTCCTAAGAACCGTTTCAGAACGCTCTTCCAACCCCACCAATCCTCTGTCATGCGGTCATCATCGCCAAGCTAAAATTTTCAATCGTTACTCGATTAGCCACTTTATATTCGGGTGTGCAGTCACCAGAAGATCTCATACCAACACCACCAGCACAATCATCGTAACCACCAACCCGATAACGACAGCCAGTAACGGGTTGAGGCCTAGGGAACATAGCCATGCAGTGACTTCCACCCATACGACGAATAACACAATTCCAATGATGAAGGCCGCCAAGGTGCTGATGGGGTCATCATTATCGTCGTGGTCATTTGCTCCCGTAATTTCATCAAGAATGCCACCGTTATCGATTGACATCGAAATCACGTCCCCTGCGTGAACTCCTGGCATTCATTGAACACTCGATGGGCTGTGCTGGCTTTTATCCGGCCGCCCATAAATGGCCATAGATGCATATGTGAATAATGCCATTTCCACATCAGCAGGCAACCATTCTCCGGACTGCCGCAATCCGGCGTCATAGAATTGTTTTGGATGGGGGCACCTGATTCCTGCCGCGTTCAGATTTCTGGCAATCTGGTGAAGGATAGCAATCCAAGTTCCGTACTCCCCGGGCCAGTTGACGGGAGCAATGGCCCAGCGCCCATCCTTTCCCGGCCGGGCCTGCAAATTCAGGAGATGTATTTTTCTTGATTTTTCGTCCCCTATTCCAAAGACGCGAACCAGACGCGAGTCAATAACACCATACTCTAAGGGTGCTGCAAACCGGAGTACTTTGCTGATATATGTTGGACCAATTCCGGTTGTCTGATCTTTTAGTACCCTGACTGCAGTTACAGGATCATTTTGAATTGCTGCCGAGATCTCGTCGCCGTCATAGAGGGAGAAAACAAGTGGATCTTTGTTGCATCGGATTCTCTCAATATCCCGACGTCCACCCCATCGCGCTATCTCGATGATGTGCCCCGTTGTGATCCTCTGCTCTTTTGCCGCAGTCGAGAGATCCTTTTCAAGCTGGAGAATTTCCTTGAATCCATCCTGCCAGTTGTCGTTCTTCCAATTATACTGGCGGAAAAGCTCGGGTATATTTATTGTTGCGATGAGTGTCTCCACTCTTTCTCTGATACTTTCAGGCATCATAGTAAAACTCCATTTTACTGATTCCATTGGGCCTATGCCACGCCAAAGGCGATCCGTTTGTTCATCATCAGTTCTTTTAATCCAAGATCTCCGCTGATTCGTTTTATAGGAGTGTCGAGATTCTGTTTTACGAGATCCCGAACATCGCAGAGCGTATAATCGAAAGACTCCGGATGCTTTAACCGACTGTCGATGTCATCGCCGGGATAACCCTTGCGATATTTCCGCACCCCTGCATTGAACACGATAAGATCGCCTTCTTTCAGGAAAGCCATCAACTGGAGAGAGTCGGGATCCGTAATCGATAGATGATCCGTCACCGGATTGAAATGAACATCCTGAATGTCTTTCAGTAATGCCTTTGCCCGCGATCCCCACCGGGTTTCGAAAACATCGTTTCTGGAGAATGTTGCGATGAATGTCGCTCTTTTCCCTTCCAACGGTTGTAGGTCACATCTCATTTCTTTTCATCTCCCAAGGAATTCTTCTTCGAGAATCTCCGTGGATACAAAGAAATGAGCGGAGAATAACGTAAAGTCGTTTTAGGATATTATCAATAACATTATTATCATAAATAACATCATTATTCACTATGGCCGCCCTTCAGGAAAGTGTTCATATTATACCGCTCGGCCACGAGTACGACCGGGCGATAGCACCGTTCAAAAAACACAGCGTTGACCGGGTCTATATCCTCTCAATCACAAAAAATACCGGCAAATATGAAGATGTAATGATCGACAGACAGGTTTATTTCACAAACAAGGTCCTGGAATTTTTTAAGGGGAAAAATACCAAAGTGATAATCCGTGAGGTTCAGCTCTTTGATCTCCTTGAGGTTATGAAACTGATTTCAGCAATTATCAAAGATGAACAGGCAAAGGGCAATAAAGTTCAGATCAACATTTCTGCGTGTGGCAGAAAAACCTCAATAGGAGCGGCTCTCGCAGGAATGGCACACGGGGCAGATGTCTATTATGTCTCTGCCGAAGATTACTCGCTTTCCTATGAAGATTTCGAAAAACACGGTTTAAGTATCTGTGAGAAGGGAGAAACATTCAGGTTTGAAAATTTTGAGTTCGTCTTACCCGATGAGGTAAGCCAGAGAATTCTTGTGAAATTATTCAAGGAAGATAGAGAGGTTCCATCGATCGAATTACGAGACTATTTACATGAAATTGGAGTTGAAGGATTCGAGATCAATTTATCAGATATTTCGAAAGCTACCAAAGTTATCAAAAAACCCGATGGGAAGGCAGTAAATAAACGTGATGTCATAATTGGACAAAATATCAGACTGGAAAAGAAATACCTCGGAAACCTCGAATCAAGCGGCTATATCCAGAGAAAACGTTCGGGGAGAAATAACATTATTACCCTCACAGAATCCGGAAAATATGTTGCCTGCATAAGTGGTTATCTGTAACTCGATCAAAAGCGAGGAACGCGATGCGGAGAATGATGTGAGGGGCGGGCACCCATACACTCACTTGCCCCGCGAGGGGCCCTGAGGCGGGGAGCCATCGCTCGCCACAACAAACAGGCATACAATCTTTTCACCAAATCAAAAAAAGCAGCTAAAAGTGAGAGCCGGCCACTCACTCCTTCTTCGCCAGCACTAACTCAATCTCTTTCTTCAGCAGCTCACTCACAACCTTCCCGTCCACCGATCCTCTGACCTCCTGCATCACCACGCCCATCAGGGGCCCGAGTGCGCCCTTCTGTTTCTGGGTCACAAACTCCGCACGCTCGGTCACAATCTTTTTGATCACCGCTGCGAGCTCGTCGCGGGAGACGCTCGGGGCGAGTTTTGCCATCGCGTCCTTGACCGTGCTGCCCTTTGCTATCGCGGTGAGGACTTCGGGAATCGCTTCCTTTGCCGCTGCGCCTTTCTCGACTGCTTCGAGCACAGCGATGATCGCATTGTCCGGGATCTTATTGGTCTCGACGCCGTCGCGCCGCAGCTCCTTTATGGTTGCAAGGAGGGTGCGGGACGCGAGCGTGGGTTTGATGCCCTTTACCACGGCCTGATCGAATAAGGGCCGCTCCTCGGAGAATGCCATCTGCCGGGCTACCGCCGGGTCAAGGCCGAGGTCCTTTGCATACCGCTCTGCCGTAACGGTCAGGAGTTCGGGGATGACGACCGCGTTCCAGCGGGCCTCGTCGATCCGCACCGGGAGCACATCGGTCTCGGGATACATCCGTTCCGCGCCGGGCAGGGGACGCATGTACGCGGTGCTTCCCTCTTCAAGCATCTTCCGGGTCTCTTCGGGCACGGGCTTGTCCGAAAGCGCCACTTTTGCCCGGTCCGCTACCTGGTGCCAGGCACAGTCCGCCTGCTTCGGGCTCGAACCCGACACAAGGATCACGGCGTCCTGCTCTTTCGCATGGACAAATTCGCGGAGCCGGGCCACTTCCTCAGCGGTCACGCCATACGCGGGGAGCTCGTCGGTGTGGAAGATCCCGCCCACCCCGCACTTCTTCGCGTAGTCCGACATCTCGCTCCCAAGCCGGCGGCCGGGCTGGAGCTCGCGGCCCACAAGACCGGCAAAGCCGGGCAGGACAAGGGCTGCGATCTTCTTTGCCTTTTTGAGGATCGCAGACCCGGTTCCTTTGAAGAGATCGGTCACATCGACCTGTTCGGTCCCGACGCTCGCGTTGCGTTTTACCAGTTCGTCGCGGATGAGAAGAAGGGTCTGCTGCCGCTGGACTTCGCGGCGGACGACCTCGGCAATGAGGTCGAGTTCCTGCACGCCCTTGATCTCCACCCGGGCGCCATCCTTGATCGAGATATTCACATCCTGCCGGATCGTCCCGAGCCCGCGCTTGACTTTTCCGGTCGAGCGGAGCACCATGCCGATATATTCCGCAACCTGCTGGACGTCCTCGGGGGTGTGCATGCAGGGCGAAGTGGTGATTTCCACGAGAGGGATCCCGAGCCGGTCGAGCGAGAAGATCTCGTCTTTGACCCTCTGCGCTGCCTCCTCCTCGATACAGATCGTCTCGATGCTTCCCCCGTTCGGGAGCGCCCCGTTGATGGCCACGAGCGCCGTGCGCTGGAACCCGCTCGTGTTCGAGCCGTCGATCACGAGTTTCCGCATCGTGTGGACCTGCGGGATTGGGGTCATGCCAAACGTTTTTGCAAGCGTCAAGCCGATGGAAAGCGCCTCCTCGTTGAACGGCGCCGGGGGCTCCTCATCGTTCTCGACAAGGCAGGTGGTCTTATAGGTATAATACCGGAATTTCCGGATCCGCTTCATCTCTTCCTGTGCGGCCCGGTCGATCTCCCCCATCTCGCTCTCGGTTGCGCGGAGGTAGCGGGAGAACTCGCCCGTGTGCTCCGCATTATCCATG
>JBAYMI010000111.1:0-7197 GCA_041663625.1 Methanoregula sp. | reverse complement strand
GGCAAAACCGGGAAATAAAAAAAAAGATCTATTAACCATCATCGCATACCTCATTCTGCATGTTCGATTCCAGTAAACCTGTTGTAGAGGATACCGAAGAGAACCGGCAGATCTGCAGGAAATACTGCACACGATGCCAGAACTACAAGATTTATTGCCTCGATAAACACCAGCCAGCCGAACTCTTCTGTGCACGCGGAACATCCACGGCCGAATCAATGAAGATGATGGGCTGCTTCTGCCAGGCCTGTGAGCTGTATACCCGGCACCATCTCCGCGGCGGATTCTTCTGCGTCAGGCATTAACTTTTTATTTTATGTTTTGGTGAAAGCCTTTGATCATTCACGTGGCGCTCCAGGGAGCTCCGCCTTCCGCTCTGCACTTGCCGCGTGGGCATCCCCCGCATTGCAAAGCCGCTGTATTACCGGAATAATTCACCGGTATTGATGGGATGGCAGCATATTCAGGGGGAATCGTAATGTTTCCTGTCCCCCGCGGGGGGACAGACTGGCACAGGGGGACGAACATGAGGCCCCGGATTCCCCTGAAAATATCGCTTTTACACCAGGAACGGGAGAGGGGGGGAGTGCATTCCCTTCTGCAGGGAGCCAGCCAGAAGGACGGGGATGCCGGATGAGAGGGAGGGGTGGTGGGAGGGAGCGGGATTGGGCAATCTACCGGGATTTCCGGTATGCCCCATTTGGTGCACTTATCTCGAACCGTGCACCCTGCCCGAAAACGCCGGTTTCCCGTATAGAGATATCGGTAATACCAAGGATCTCGCGGGCAAGGAAAAGGCCAAGGCCCGTATTTCTCCCAGAACCTTTCTCGAACAGATGGTTGCGGAATTCTTCCGGGATGCCTGTGCCATCGTCCTCATAAACCAGGAGGAGTCTGTCATCCGCCTCCCGGATCGCAAACGTAATCTTTTTCACGTGTTCGCCATGACGGATGGCATTATCGATCAGGTTGTAAATCACCTTCTCGAAGAGAGGATCGGTAAAGATCTCCCAGCCCGGAGCCGGTGCCTGAAGGGTGATACCCAGGTAACTGCATGACGCCGATTCCAGCCGGATGGGAACCGACGGGTCCAGCCAGACGGGTGACTGGATCCCGATTTCCTGATAATCACGCATGAACTCGACATGTTTGTTGATGGTCGCAACAACTCGGGTGCACTGTTCGAGATATCCGATCGTTTTTTTATCGGTCACTTCCTCCTCGGCAAGGTTGAGATACGCATTAAGGGCGGTCAGCTTGTTGAGGATATCGTGCCGGGTGATGCTGTTGAGCAGGCCCAGTTTTTCCAGTGCCTGCTGCATGGCACGCTCGGTTTTTTTCCGTTCGGATATATCGACAAGGATCCCGCGGATGCCGGTGCAGCAGTTATTCTGGGTGACACGCGTTGAATATACCAGAACCGGGAACCGCGTACCGTCGCGTTTCATGCCGGTATAATCGCTTCCCGCGGTCGTTTCCCCGCCGGCAATCCTCCCGATACCCTGCACAACCCGCTCCCGATCCTCGGGAATAATATGATCGAACAGGTTCAGGCCACGTTCAAAGTCTTCACGGGTATAGCCGAAGAACCGGAGGCTGTTGTCATTGACAAGGGTCAGTTTTCCGGTGAGATCGCATTCAAAGACAACCTCCGGGAGGAGATCGATGAATTCGCGGAATTTTTGTTCGCTTGCCTGGAGGGCTTCATTTGCCCGCTGGAGATCCCGCGTCCTCTCCCGTACCCGCTCTTCGAGTTTTTCATGTTTCCGCTGGTAGTCCCGGTCCAGCCCGAATTTATAGAGCGCAATCTCGATCTTCGTCAGGAGCGCGCGCTCGGAGACGGGTTTGATGAGGTACCCGTACGGCCGGGTCTTCTTTGCCTGCCCGACCAGTTCGGGCTCCGAGAACGCCGTAACATAGATGATCGGGACGCAGTGGGCTGAAAGGATCTTTTCTGCTGTTTCTACGCCGGAGAGTTTTCCTGCCAGATGCATATCCATCAGGATGAGATCAGGTTCTTCAGATTCTACGATCCCGATTGCCTTTTCCCCGGAAGAGACAACTCCCGCCACATGGTATCCGCTATTGGTGAGAACCGTTTGTATGTCCAGTGCGGTGACTGCTTCATCTTCAACGATCAGGATAGAGTTCTTCTCCATGTGACCTGCCACATGGATATGGGTGGAGATACTACTTTGTTTTTTTTGCTCTGTTGAAAACTTTTTTTGCAGAAATGATTGCCCCCTCTTGTGCCAGGTTGTCCCCAGCGGGGGACAGGAAGCATTACGATTCTACCTGAATATACTGCCACCCCATCACGGGCGAATTATTCCGGCAGTACAGCAGCATCGCAATGCGGGAGATACCCACGCGGCGGGGGAAGAGCCGAAGGCGGAGCCCCCGGGAGTGTCACGTAAAAGATTAAAGGATTTCCCCTGAAAATTAACTAAGTTGAGTCACCAATTTATATCAGAACAAAGCCTGGATTTTTAATTTTCATAGTCCGGGTGTGAACGCTCACGCTCGTTCATGTGCGTTTCTAAAAAAGCAACATTTTTCATAACCGGGTTTTTCAGGTACTGCGTTTAATAAAAAGTGAATCTTTGTGAACAGGTCACGGATGTCACAATCCAATGAAGGTGCGGTCCATGCACCGGAAAAGGAGCGGGAACAGGCCATCTTCCTGAACCTTCTTGCAGCGGCAGCACCTGCCATCCCCAAGCTCGCTGCAGCGGTTCTCTCCGGGTCGGTCACTCTTTATTCCTCCGCGATGAAGACGGTCAACGAGGCCATCGGCGTCCTGGTCTCATGGATCATTGCCCGCAAGATCGCACGGGGTGATCCCGGCATCTATGATTATGGCATGGGAAAATTCGAGAACATGGCCCGGATCATTACCGGAAGCGTGATGCTCATCTCCTTTGTCATTCTTATCATTGCCGCCTCGTACCGGATCTTCTTTCCGGCTTCTCTTTCGAGCGGGGGTGTCCAGTTCGGGATCTACATCGTCATCGTCATGATGATTGTCGATGGCTATCTCTCGTTCCGCAATTACCGGATTGCCATGCGGGAACCTTCGCCCCTCATGGATTCCCAATGGCGCCTCTTCCGCCTGAAATCCTTTGCAAATTTCCTGGTCCTCGCAACCCTGGTCCTCGCAACGCTCTGCACGGGTTTCCCGTGGGCCGTGTATATCGACCCGGTTGCATCGTTTGCGGTCATGGGCATTCTTCTCTTTTCCGGGATCCGGATGATCGTCTCATCGCTCCCGGACCTCCTTGACCAGACCCTTGAAGAGGAACTCCAGCTTGTGGTGATGCGAGAACTGGCAGAACATTTTGATAATTATGAACAGCTCCACGGGGTCAAGTCGCGGCGGAGCGGGGGATGTGTCTATGTCGATATCTTCCTGGAGTTCCGGGGAGACCTGCCGATGTGCGAGGTGCAGGAGGCGATTGACCGGATGAAGATATCCCTTGAGACCAGAATACCCAGAAGTATCGTCAATATCATCCCCGCCACCGACAGGTGCAAACAGGGCAGGCTCTGAAACGCCGGTTATGCGGGTGCCAGGATTTCATGCCGGTAAGCGTGAAGGTCCCGGGTGCATGGATACCGGTTCATTGAATCTTACGGATAATCTCCTGCCGCAAACGGTGTCACGCATATCTTTTTTAAACAAACTGCGTGCGGGGATTCATCATTTGTCACCGGTACTATCGAGATCACTGGACCGTACGGATCGCTATGCAATCCCATTTCAGTTATTATACCAACACATGCATTGAAACGAGATCTGGCAGGTTGGAAATTTCAATCACGGGCGATTGAACCTGATGATGGAAATAACCAGGTTTCGGAGGTTATAGCACGAAATGTATTGTTCTGTAAGATCAACCGGGAAGTCTGCTACTCTGATCGATCCGGAAATCCGGAGGGTATTCACCTCGGAATGACCGTTATTTCTGATGGAAATTTTTTCTCACTCGCAATCACATCGGAAAGGGCGTTTATCCCGGGGAGGTATATACGGGAAACAACTGTCCTTTACCCCCTCCCTCACTCTCCGGCGGAGACTCCAGGCAAGGATCCGTTTCCGTCATTCCGGAGAGGACATAATTTACAAAAAATCATGCACAGAAGAGACAGATAGGCCAGGAAAGGCCCGGCACAGATTTTCCCTGTCGGAATTTAAAAAAGAGTAGATGCACCTGGCATGCTGGCAATGGACAGGAAACAAGCCGGGAAGATCGTTGTGGATGTGATGCCATGATCTTCCCGGCAGTGCAGATACGCGAAGATACCTGCCTACCGGAATTTCATATTGTTGTATAAACGTTCTCTCACCCAGTACCTTCCGTATTGTTAAAAAAAGCGGAAGGTACTCGGTGATAAAAGATATTTACACCCGTACCTGACGGTCTCCCGTGATACCATGAAGGTTCACGGGATTGTACTATTGATCGTTATCGGTGCGGTACTCTTCGCACCGGCAGTATCGGCACAGATTGTTGAAGAAAAAGACGGCTATGTTGTCTCCTCAGCTGATGACGTCCTGAAAGAAGACAGGCTCGCCCGCACATTATCGCTGGTATCCTCGACTATCAGCCAGGGCGAGTTACATTCCTATTCAAGATACGTATATTCAGGAACGACATCGATCATATCCGATCTCAACTGGGGAGATACGGCAGACTCACTCTCACTTACCCTGGTTACACCGGAGACCACGCTTGGCCCGTACTATGATGGTGCAGATGGCCAGGTGAATGGCAGGATATTCCTCAGTGTCTCAAAACCATCCGGGCTTCCATCAGGAACCTGGTGGAACAGGATTTATGGGTACCAGGTAACCGGCGGGGAGGATTACACCTTTGAATCATTCTGATTAAAACATAAGATTCATTATCTAAAAAAATCTGAAAAATACAGTAATGGATAAAAGATTTTTATTCCTCACTGTATTTTTTTTCATACTTGAGATTTTTTCAACAGTACCCGTGTCGGCAGGTACAGATGGATATGTTGTTGAACCGGCAACTCCCGACATGATTGCCGGGCCTTCCCAGGCACTCACTCCCGTTCAACTATGGGAACTCCCGCCCCGTGTTTTAGCAATTTATCTTGCACTTTTCCTCTCCCCGCTTCTTGTCTATCCCATTGAATTCATCTTCTTCCTCAAATTCTTAAGTTATCTCGGTTACCATAAAATTGCAAAGAAGAATGTCCTGAACAGTCCATCGAGAAGTGCAATCCTGCATTACATCAGTGAATCCCCGGGAACAGATTTCATGGAGATCTCGCGGGAGACCGGAGTAACCCAGAATTCCCTCAGGTATCACCTGGCAGTCCTGAAACTCATGAACAAAGTGACAATGCTTGAAACTTCAAGGAATACACGATATTTTGAAAACTCCGGGAGATATCCGGAAATGGAACAGAAGATCCTGAAATATCTCCACAATAAACCGACAAGGACTCTTCTGCAACTCATCAAGGAGAATCCTCACCTTACCCGGGTACAACTCGAGATCGCTATCGGGATCTCCGGGGCAGGAGTAAACTGGCATATGCACCGGTTGTCGGATGATGGAATCCTGACTATCAGGAAAGACGGCAGGATTGCTCAATATGAACTCAACTCAACCGTAATTCCCCATCTGGAAAAATACCTCCCACTGTACCTGGATGAGACGGGCCAGGAAAAAGATGATTAAGGGAATTCTTATTGCTCTTGGTTTTTGTGAATTTTTTTATACGTTATAGAAATCCTATGATCCGTTGCGTGACGCTCCAGGGGGCTCCGCTTCAGGAGATTCACCGCCCAGGGTTATTGACTGACGGCTGAAGAGCCGGCAGAATGGTTCATCGGATTTTTCATGCCGGCCGTATCTGACGTGGATCGTTTCTGCAGAAGAGAGTACAAAGGGGGAAACCGGGAGATTGCGTCAGGAAAGCCGTGGTCGAAAAAGAGTTGGGGTTCTTTGGATCCGGGAGATTATGCGCCGGGAAATGACTGCCCTTCGGCCTGTCCAGTATAGGGTAAAGAGAAGTGCATCTGCTCAATGAGCCAGCGGCTCCCGGTGTTCCGCAACACCATCGTCGACCTTCCACGCAGGACCTGTTTCTTTGATCCATCGATCGTGAACGTAATCGTGCTCTTTGACGTTGTCCACGCGATCCTGCCGTCGCCAAAAATACTCCGGTCCGAAAAGTCGACCGAAAGGATGGTCGCCTGGCTCACATCGCGCTTAATGTGCTGGATAAAGTCCTTATGATCCGCGATAACTTCGTCGGGTCCGCTGCCAAACCCGCTGATGTCGTGGGAGAATATCGCCGATAACGCCTTTATGTCCTTATTCTGGTATGCCGAGGCATATGCCTGAATGATCTCGGTTACTTCTGTTTTCTGGGATTCCGTGAGTGTCATAACAGTTTTTTGTCGGTACCGGACTATTATCTTTTTTGTTCCCGGGAGGCAGTGAATCGGAGAATTCTTTATTGCCGGTTACCGGAAGAAGAGGGGAACCGGACGACCACCTGCATGAAAAATACCCGGCCCGGTATTTCCGGACACCGGAACTTCTTTCGCTGGGCCAGCAAACGGGTAACCAGCCCGGGTTACCCACGGGATACCCTGAGGATCTCTTGTTGGACAAAAATAATAAAAAGAAACAGGCCCGTCTTTCAGAACACAATCTCCTCTTTTGCGAACCTCACTTTCTGCATCGGCTTGTCCGCCGCGTATCCCACCGGGCAGAGCATTGTCGGCACAAGAGGCGACGGGATCTTCAGGATCCGGGAGAATTCTTTTGGATCGAACCCTCCCACCGGACAGGAATCAAAACCCAGTGCTTTTGCACCGTTCAGGGCATTTCCCAGCGCAAGATAGGTCTGGGCCTGCGACCAGGCCAGTCTCTGCTCCGGGGACATCGGCGATGCAAAACCGGCCGCCATGTCCGTAATCATCTTCTGCGTCTCCACGGGTACACCGCTCGTCTTCAACAGTGCCCCAAGTCTTCTGATGAGACTGTCGTAATCGGGGTCTGCACAGAAGACCAGGAGGTGCGAGCAGGTGGTGACCTGTTCCTGGTTGAAAGCTGCGGGCTTCAGCAGATCTTTTGTCTTCTGGTCGGTGACCAGCTTGATCTTCCATGGCTGGAGATTCAGCGCCGATGGTGCAAACCGTACCATCTC